>CAMWOD010000138.1 GCA_947175715.1 uncultured Porphyromonadaceae bacterium | reverse complement strand
CACCTTGCGGTATACATCGGATGTGAGCGTGGGGAACTCGAGGTCGAAGTGCAAGTCGGGTGAGCGCATATCGCCAGTGACATTGAGCAACGCATGCACAGGCACGCGTGTTCCCTTGATTTCCTTGTCCTGAAGGAACGACTCATCAAGATCGCTCAGGTTGGCGTTGGTGGCGTAGACGGCCTGCAGGTCGAGCTGAGCTGCGTATGGATCACCGTTGAATATAATTTTACTGTCGGGGTTGATGGTGAAGTCTCGGAGTATGATGTCCTGTAGCGTGAAGTTGTAGCTGCCTCGCTCAAGTGTATAGACACCGCGCATCACAAGGTCTTCGGTCTTTGAGTCATATCCCATGTAAAGATTACCACTACCATAAGCCACTACACGGTCTCCCCCCTCAGGGTCCATCACCAGTATCATTTTCAGATCGGGGTTTATCTCCATGTCGAAAGCCAGATTGTAGGCAGTAGGCACACTCTCGGTGCTCTTGCGTATACTCTCCTTAAACTGCTTTACAGCCTCGGGTATGGTATCAACTACAATCACCTCCTCGGCGTTGAGCACATCACGGTCGCGGAATGTGATGAATGTGTATTCCGATGCGTCAAGACGGTCGGATAGCACGAAAGTAAATGTCGATTCAGGACCCGACTTCATGTTGGCTCGTATATCCACTACGCCAGGGTAGCCACTTACTCGCGCTGTACCCGTTCCGAATATATGCCCATACCAGTCGGGGTTGAGACGTTCGGTCACATCGTAGGCAAGTAGGTTGACGGCATCGGTAATCTGGAAGTCAAACACTGGCTCCTTGAAGTAGGTGTGCTGTATATAGCCATTGAGCTTGGCTGTGTTGCCATACTTGTCGCGGAGTGTGATATCGTCGAGCTGAATATTGTGGGGGCGTATATGAACGGTGTCGGTGGCCCAATACTGAGTGTTAGTGAAATCGATATTGAGCATCACATTGTCGGCAAATATATCTCCCTCGAGATCAATATACTTGAAGTTGCCCCACAGTCGTGCCCATCCCGATGCATGACCTGTGACTTCCGACGAGAATGCCGCCATGTAGGGTTGGAGGAATCCGACATCAATCTTGTTGGCATCAAATCGTATGTCGAGCGAGTCGCGGGTAACGAAAATATTGCCAGCGATATGCGATTTGCAATCGTTAGGCTGATTTACAATAGCCTTGATATTTACAGCCTTCTCCTCATTGTTCCATGCGCTGCGTATATCGGCATCGCCCAGCACAGTGCGGTTGAATGATATGTTGTCGACGTGCAGATTATCAGTTTGCAGCGCCGGTGCAGCGGTAAACAGGCCGCTCCCTGAGATTTTGCCCGTTGCGTCACCTCCGAGCATCACATTCTCAAGTCCGAGAGACTCAAATATATAGTCAAGATTTACATTAAGCAGATTGATGTTTAGTTGGTCGTCGTAAGAGTCGGTAGCACTGCCTTGAATCTTGACAAACTGTCCTGATCGCTCTACCTCAAAGCCATCGACACTTACGCATTTGGGCTGATAGGTGATAACGGCGGGATGTACGGTCCATGATGAATCGTTGAATGTCATGGTCGATGGGAGTATATTCACCTTAGCCATGATTTTGTTGTCATCATCACGCCCTATCACGGTAGAAAATTGCACATTTCCGTCGTATTGCTTGTCGCGCTCAATGAGCCAGCGTATTTGCGAATCGATGGTATCGTTGCGCCCCGCCAGCTCGATATTGAAAGGCATACCACCCTTGGCAGTGGGTATTTGAGTATCGAAAATGAACGATGTGGTGTGATTGATACCATCCACCTCGGCATTGATGGCTGTGCCTTCAATGAGTTTGTTACCTTGCCGCAGATAGGGTGCGTCGACATTTAGGGTCAACTGATTGTCAGCGTCATTAACCGAGCCGAAAATACTAACTGGTGACAATATCTCTACCGGAAGTTTCACCAGCTTATCAAGCTGACTTGTCTCCTTGAGCGTGACTGTATACATGAAGTCATTTTCAGCGATTTCTCCCGCTCTTTCCACTTTGTTATGAGCACTTTCGCTGTGAAGCGCAGGTATGGCATGACCTACAATCTCCATCACTTGCGCTCCGAGGGTAGGGAAATGATACGATCCGCTAATTTCAGCGTCGGCAAGGTCGGAAGTGAGTATCATGCGTTGTGGTTCAGAGTCATTGTATGCCTCAACATAAATACCATCGAGCTGCAGCAATGCGTCACTTTCGTTGCCAAAACGGATTTTCGTAACGGCAAGGTCGCCAGCTAAGTCGTCGAGCGAATTACCACTGACATTGGCTTTGATGTCGCACGACAAGCTTTGACCCGTGTACTTGTCCCAAAGATGTAGCGCCGACGGATTGAAATTGGCGATTTCAGCCGACAGGTCAAGTGTTTTCTTATGTTTTGATATATTGGCTTGTGCTTCAATCGCAATATCAAGATTAGTATCATCCGATATGAAAGTTATATCGACGTCATCATCATCGAGTGTGCCTACAAAATTGAGCCCTGTATAATCGTAATTTCGGAATCCCAAAAATGGCACATGTGCGTTGACCACGCCTCGGTGATGCCTGGGAGACATCTCTCCCTCTCCGTTGATCTCAAACGACACCTCGGCCAAGTCGTCGCGTCCAAGTATCTTACCTAAGTTAATGCCATCGCTATGAGCCGTTACACTAAACTTATGGCTCACACTGTCGGGCATCATCCATTCACCTGAAATGTCAAGGCCACCCATGGCTGTAGTGACATTAATGTCACCCTTAGCCTGCGTAGGTTGCCCATTCACTACACCATCCAGCTTCACCTGGCCCAATTGATTGATTTTGCTTATTGTAGCCTCGGGTATCTCTTTGAATCCACCGATGAGATATGTCAAATCGCTTGCATCAACCACAACTTTGAGTGTAGAAAGATTGGCCATGAGTGAATCAGGGGTAAGCACGTTCCATGCCTCTCCTCGTAAATCAATCATCACCTGCTGGCCATAACTACCCAAGTTAAGATGCTTGAGCAGCAGATGCTTCATGTCGCCGTTAATATCTATTTCAAGCGGCAGTGATTCGCTGAATCTGCTTAATGAGGGCACAAAGGCGCGCAAGTCGCACGGAGTGACATAACTGTCAAGTATTTTCAAGTCGATCTCGCCATCAAGCACTGAGCGACGCAAGTCTCTCCCCTCACCTATCCATGGCACCCGTATATCGCCAAATCGCAGCAATGTGCTGGGAAGTCGCAATTCAAGACCGTCAACCTTAACACCCTCATTGTCAATACCAACTTTCGCCGAAAGGTTATCGATGGTCAGACCTGAGTTCTCACGCAGGGCCATCCCTCGCACATTGGCACGAAATTCATCATTGCGTATCACCGGAATGTTGATGTCGGCACGGAAATCACTGACCGATACATGATTGGGATCAAATATGCCGTCATCCTTACGAGGTTGGTCAAGAATATCGTACGTGAATTTGCTCTTTCTGATTATTACAGTATTGAATGTTAAGTCAATATCCGATTTCGGCTTTTTTTCATCCTTGGTAGATAATGCCTCGATGATGGGTTGGATATTCAGGTCGCCCCCTGCTGAGTCACGCCAAATATGGGCATCCATTTTACTCAAAGCAGTATAGCCCACTACTACTTTGTGATCGATAATTAGGTGAGGCAGGTTTACGCCTCCGGCAAGACGTCCAATGTTGGCAATTGTATCGCCCGCAGTCGTAAAAAGCGTGGCATCGGTCACAACCACCTGGTTGGGGGGTATGATCTCGACTTTTCCTATCTTCACAGGCACGTCGAGGGTCTTGCCAAGTTCCTGCTCGGCATAAATGCGTATTTTATCCTGCACAAATGGCAATGATACAGCTATATACAGCGAAACTGGCACCAGTATTACCAGCACAAGCAGCGTCACTATCGTGGCGCGAAATATCTTATAAATCCGTATGAGATTCATCGCCAAAAATCAAGACACAAAGATAATGCTTTTTTGGCGAACTGACTGTATGATGTAATTATTCGCTCTTGCCCAAATGCATTGACTCTACCAACGAGCGGGCACGCTCAATATCACACCCTCGCACCATCATCCTGATTCCTCCTATAGAGTTGAACCCGATGGGTAGCAGTTGAGCGAAAATATTGTTATCTAAAATCGCCTCTATGCCATGATCGGCTAAGAAAGCCTTAGCGAGGTAAGCTTCTTGTTCATTGGAGAAGGTCCATGCAAGCTCTAATTCTGTATTTTTTCTTGTCCACTCTTGTGCCATAACATATATAGTTGAAAAAAAGCCTTATACAATTATAACACCATACGTGGATATAAGG
>CAMWOD010000137.1 GCA_947175715.1 uncultured Porphyromonadaceae bacterium | reverse complement strand
GTTATAACTATAATAAAACTACTCATATCATGGCTAACAAACGTAACCTCAAAAAACAAATCCGCAATATATGCGGCGACCTGGCAGCTGAATGTGCAATGGCAATTCAATTTATACCCATGGTCGATAAAGAGAAGATGAGCGAGATTATCTCACGTGTGGCAGGTCTGCAGGAGAATACCCTTGCTCGTGTTTCATTCTCGTTCGACAAATCAGCACGTGATTTTGACAACAATCACGAATATATCAAAGCAAAGAAAGAATACAACAAGATAGCTTATCGCAAGCTGGTGTCGGAATTCAACAAAACCGTCGAAAAGGTAGTAGACGATATGAACGCAGCAGTGCCCAAGCCAGCTGACAAGTAATTATGAATCTTGCAGGCTGGATACTGCGCTTGGCAGGATGGCGTGTGGAAATCACAGTGTCCGAATGTAGCAAGTGTGTAATCTGCGTGGCCCCTCACACAAGCAACTGGGATTTTATTCTGGGTAAGCTGGCATATTGGAGCGTTAAACGCAAAGCCAACTTCCTGATGAAGGAATCTTGGTTTGTATGGCCTTTGGGCTACTTTTTCAGGGCGTTGGGAGGCATTCCTGTGCCCCGAAAGAGGGGGTCGTCGCTTACCGAGCACCTGGTGAAGCTCATGCGCGAGCGTAGTCAGATGAATCTTGCAGTAACTCCCGAAGGTACTCGAAGCCTCAAATATAAGAGGCGAACAGGTTTCCTGCATATAGCTTACGAGGCTAATGTGCCGATTGAGCTTGGTAAGATTGATTTTGCCAAGAAGCTCATCACAATTACCGACACGTTCATCCCTACGGGCGAAGTAGAAGCCGACTTGAAGGCTGTGAAGCAATACTACTCAGACGCAACAGCCCTCTATCCACATAAGTTTACCACTCAGTAATATATTAGAGCCTTAACACTGTGCAATTAGACCTTCTCAACATCGCTGCAATTCCTCTTGATATAGCTCAAGCCGATAAGCAGGCAAATCTCAATGCGGCTGAAAAAGCTATAGGCCAACTTGGTAGGGAAATAGACCTTGTGGTGCTACCCGAACTGTTTTCCACCGGGTATATCAACGATCATGATGCGTTGATTGAACTGTCGGAGACCAACTCAGGATCTACAGTTGCCCGAATGAAAGAGATGGCTAAACAATATGGTGTGGCAATTACCGGTTCGTTCTTGGCCCGTATTGGTGGTGAGTTGCGCAACCGCGCCTTCTTCATAGAGCCCTCGGGCGAGGAAGCTTTCTACGACAAGGCACATTTATTTGGCATCAGCCAGGAGTCGCGCGACTTGCATGGAGGAGAGCAGCAATCACCCATTGTGCGATACCGTGGATGGAATATTGCGATGATAGTGTGTTACGACCTGCGCTTTCCTGTATGGTGCCGTAATGTTGGTAATAGTTATGACCTGATGGTGGTGCCAGCCAATTGGCCGGAAAGCCGTAGCTACGCCTGGCACCAACTGCTTATAGCGCGAGCCATTGAGAATCAAGCATACGTGGTGGGGGCCAACCGAGGAGGTGAGGATAGATTTGGCGTATATCCGCAAAGTATGACGCAGATTTATGATTTTGCAGGCAAGCCTATCGGAGCGGCTTCCGATGATGTGGTTACAGCTACAATCGATCGTGCTGCCCTGAGTGAAGCTCGCCGCAAGATGCCCGTATCGGCTGATGCCGATACTTTCACTATTGACCCACGCTATCCCAAACGCACCTTATGAGCAAGCTTGTGACCATCCTGATACCGGTTCATAATGAGCAGGAGTCGATACCCGAACTTGTGAGCCGTATAAATAATGTGATCAGTGGACTGCCTCAGTATCGTTGGGAGATATTGATGGTCAACGATGGAAGCACTGACAATTCATTGCTGTTGATGCGTCAGCTCCATGCCGAAAATCCTCAATATAGATATATCGACCTATCGAGAAATTACGGTAAGGAGGTAGCCATGCTCGCGGGGATGGATCACGCCAGGGGCGACGCAGTGGTGATACTCGATGCCGACTTGCAAGACCCACCTGAGATTCTTCCTCAGATGATTGAGGCTTGGGAACAAGGATATGACGACATATATGCACGTCGCAATGACAGGGGTAGGGAGTCGTGGTTGCGCCGAGTGATGACAAGATGCTACTACCGCCTATTGTCTCGTCTATCATCAACCCCTGTGCTGCAGAATGTGGGTGACTTCCGACTACTCGACCGTAGGTGTGTCGACGCATTGTGCTCGATGCGCGAATCGCAACGCTACACCAAGGGGCTTTACTCGTGGATAGGATTTAATAAAAAGGAGATAACCTTCGACCGACACGATCGTGTGGCGGGCCGCAGCAAGTGGTCGCTGGTGAAGCTTTTCAGCCTTGCTGTTGAGGGCATTACGTCTTCATCGACACGGCCGCTGAAATTGGCGTCGTTATTGGGATTCTCGATATCGCTGCTCGCAGCTGTGTATATCGTATGGATTGTGATTAAGACGCTTGCATTCGGTGAGACTGTGCAGGGCTATCCTACATTGATGGTGACAATACTTTTTTTGGGCGGTATTCAGCTGCTCACCATCGGAATCATCGGAGAATATGTGGGCAGAATATTCAATGAGACAAAAAATCGTCCTACATATTTTGTCAGAGAGATTGACGGCATAGAACGTGAAAACGACAAGAAATAGTGACAGCCACCTTATCACAACGATTATGGCACGAATTTCCACAAAGATCTATACAATAATTATCATAGTTTTCGTGGCTCTAAGTGCCGGGCTGCTATGGTGGTCGTACAACGATACATATTTTACGGGTGATGAGATACTT
The DNA here is from genome assembly GCA_947175715.1 of uncultured Porphyromonadaceae bacterium. Classification (GTDB taxonomy): domain Bacteria; phylum Bacteroidota; class Bacteroidia; order Bacteroidales; family Muribaculaceae; genus JAJPXC01. The sequence continues at coordinate 1,523 of CAMWOD010000137.1, read as the reverse complement.
TTCTGTCACCGAATTGACGACGGAATAGAGGGGATCTTCTTAGGAGATGAGTTAACGTCGGATGAGGTGCGTTATATCGATACATTTGAAGATGTGATAAAATCGCAAGTGGCGATGTGGCGATACAACCATGGCAGAAATATTATCACCGGTGTGGAGCAACTCTTCTCAGGCGTTATTGACACGAGTGTATTCTATATTATTAATTCACTGGTGTGGGCCTACTGCGTGTGGCTCACGATATGGATAGGAGTGAAGGGTAGATGGCGCGGCTCGTTGTGGATATGGCTGCTTACCGTATTCTGCTATCTTTTTCTCTTCCCTGGCGATCCTGACCTGTTTACATCGATCAACTTCTCAACCAATTATCTGTGGCCTATTGCCATGACGCTCACAGCCTTAATGCTGTGGCAGCGCGGACGCAGTATTTCGTTCGCCGATCATCGGGCTACTGGCATCGCACTGGCATTGGCGATGTTGATATTGGCATGGAGTCACGAAGCCTGGTGCTTACCACTATCGGCTACACTGGCTGTGTGGTATCTGTGGGTTGAGCGCAAAGAACGTAAGTCATTGTCGTTCGTTTTGACCATCGGGTATTGGGTTGGTTCGTTTATTCTTTTTTCGTCGCCTGGTAACTTTCGACGTATTCCATTTGATGTAATGCCTGTGATGCAGAGGGGGGTGATGTATAAGATTTTCGATGTGTTCTTCAGTATGACCTATGCCAATATTTTTTGGATACTGGTAGTGATACTTCTGGCATGGGGTGTGTGGCGCCCGCGTAGGATCTGGGATTTTATCAAAGCTTCTCGTTTCTGGTGGATATTGGGTGTCTTCAGCGCTCTCTTTGTGATGTTTTTCCACACCACCGAGCGCTCGTTCACGGCGGTCGATATGGTATCGCTGGTGATTCTGCTCCGCTTTATACCATATTCTATCAATAAAGGGCCGAGCACCGATGTCAACAAATGGCCATGGCTGGCCTCAGCGCTTATGGTAGGTGTGGTAAGCATGATGTACTACGTGGCTCAATTACAACGTAAAATCACAGCCGTGGAGAAGGAGGCATTGGAGTACTATCTGGCGAGTCCTGAGGGCTTGGCATTGGCCGACTATCCAGAGATACCGGTGTGGTGCGAATCATGTGTGAGGCAGAAGATGATAAGTATATTTCATCGTTCAACCATCAACTGGGAGTATTCGGGCAATAACAAGCTGGTGACAGTTCTAAATCCCCATGAGTTGGAATTGCTGAGCCACAACCCCGAGAAATTTTTCACAACAGAGAATCGTATTGGACAATCACCGTTTTATACTGACGACCAGGCTCGTTCGGTGTGGAGTCAAGATTCTACAACAATAAACTACCTGTGGGTATTTGATCTTGAAGCTGCCAATGTCAACGATCGTGTGAATTTGTTGCGCAAGTTGGGTAGAGTTTGCTTAAAACCACTTTATTTTTCACAATCGGGGCCCGTGTTTGTGGAGGAAGTGAATATTAATGGTAATACATATTACAG
>CAMWOD010000136.1 GCA_947175715.1 uncultured Porphyromonadaceae bacterium | reverse complement strand
ACCCTGCTTATCAAGTTTTCATGCTCCCTGCGTCAATTGTTACAAATGACGTAAATGGAATGACACAAACTTTTGAGTATAATGATTATGGGAAGATTAAATTTTGGAGTTGTAAGACAAATAGTACTTATGATCCTACAACTTACTCAGCCCATTACTCTTATCCCGATGATAATACGATAGTAGTTCAGTCGGAAGAAACATGGATCGACCAAAAACGATGCTATGAAGAAGTCATTCATCTTCATAATGGTAGAGCTGTTAACTCAGAGGGAACATTCGTAAGTTATGAGTATGGCAGCATGAGATTAAGGAAAACGTATCGTCTTGAATATACCTATATGCCATCAAACCACTTAAATGTGGTAAAGCATTCAGAAGTAGTTGGTATCGGTGAAGATATTAAAGAGAATGCTTGGGACAAGGCGTGGACATGGGAGGATTACATGATATGGGAAGATGGAAATCTAAAGGAAGTACAGGATTTTCAAGGACATTCGACAGTGGAGAGAACTATTAAATATGAGTATACGAATCATATCGCGTCATATCCCATCGTTATTCCGATAGTAATAGGCATCGCACACCAACTGCCACTTATCATGCAAGGTGTTTACGGATCAAATTCGGTAAATTTAGTCGAATCCTCCTCAATATATGATAGTAATGGCAATTTTCAATGGTCATACCATTACGCATACGAAATGGAGCAGGATCGCCTGACAGAGTATACACAAACCACGTTTAGAAACTCGGTATTCTCAAATCCGATAATTTATCAAGTCAATTGGACTGAGAAATAATATGCATTCATGGCTATCGGGGGCTTTAACGTACTACTCAGTGCGCTAAAGCCCTTCTTGTTATCAGTAGAATAAGTAAGTGTAGGGGGATTAAGGGATATTATGTATATTTGTGAGGAGAAAACTTTAGTGTTATGAAAAAAATGAAGTGGATTATAATATTGATCTCAATGATAGTCTTTGCTCAGCCAGGGTCAACTGAAGTGATTGACCGATGGATTGAAGCAGATTCAGTGAAGGCTCTTGAAAATAGGATAAGACGTGATTTTCCTTATACGATGGAAGAAGGAGTAAAGCTATTGCAAGAGCTTGATCCATCAATAGGGGAGGACGATATGCGACAATTGGCCGACAGAAAGCTGATTGAAACCAAGGTGATCGATGGTGTTAAGCACCTTTACAGGAAGTCGCCTCGCAATTTGCCATTATTGATGGTTGATCGTGATGGCAGCAAGGTGCTCAGAGGAGCGTCGTCGTCAGAGCGCCGTCGGGCTATTGCCGATAGTGTTATTAAGGTGAGCCGTGGTCAATTAGATCATGGTGATTGTCATAAGATAAAGTACAGAATGTGGATAGATGTTCCCTACATCGATGAGCTTGAGGGTGATACTTTGCGTGTGTGGATGCCAGTGCCCCGTAACACATGGCGACAGAATCGCGTAACTGTCGTGCCTAATATTGCTGGAGGAGTGATATATGGGGATGATGACGAATCTTACCATACCGGTATTTATCTTGAGAAAGCAGTGACGAGTGGCAAGGACTCACATTTTGAAATAGAAGTAGAATATATTACAAAAGGCGTATATTTCGACCCCGATAGCATAATTAAGCATATCCAGCCATATAAGCATGATGAAAATTACAATCGCTATACCCGCATGGAAACTCCTCATATCGTTGATATGAGTGAGATGGCCCAGTCGATAGTAGGTGATGAACGGAACCCATTCTTACAGAGCGAGTTGGTGTATGATTACATAGTGACGCATTATCCATGGGCCGGTGCAAGGGAATACAGCACGATAGAGTGTATTCCTGAGTATGTGGCCGAGCGTGGTTATGGCGATTGCGGACAAGTGGCGTTGTTGTATATATCACTGATGCGTTCGCTCGAGGTGCCTGCCCGATGGGAGAGCGGCTGGATGCTTGTGCCCGGTGAAGTAGGAATCCATGACTGGACCGAAGTTTATTTTGAGGGAGTTGGCTGGGTTCCTGTAGATGTATCTTTTGGTCGTTATGCCAATTCCGATGATGCGGCGGTGCGAAATTTCTATTCATCGGGCATCGATGGATATAGAATGGCGGCAAACAAGGGCGTGTGTGGCAACTTTGGTGTGCCCAAACGTTATATACGCTCCGAGACAGTAGATCAGCAGGTTGGCGAGGTGGAGTGTAGCAAGGGGAATCTGTTTTATCCATTGTGGGATTACGGACTCAAAATAATTTCAATAGAAGATTTTTGATATAAATCAATCGGGTTTGTCACAAAGTACTACTCTGTTTCGTCTTAAAGATATGAAACGCAAAAAGATCGCTTTGAGATGACCGACGGAGAGTTCAAACAGCTTGTATTGCCTCGCTATAGCGACATGTATGCAGCGGCTTTCGTGATATTGCGCGATAAGAATGATGCTTGCGATGTGGTACAAGAGGTGATTGCCCGCTTGTGGGAACGTCGCAAAGCATTGGAAGCGGCTACTTCGTTGGGCTCTCTGTGTGTTGTCTCTGTCAGAAACTTTTGCATCGACATGTTGCGAAAACGGCATGGACGGGTGTCGCTCGACGCTGAGCTGAATTTGGGTTATGACGTTGCTGGAAAGTCGTCTACCGATGATACAGCTAATTATAACTCATTGTTAAAGGCAATCAGCAAGGTGTTGTCGACTATGAATGGCGTGCAACGCAATGTGTTGACATTAAGCCTGATAGGCCGACTTACAATAGATGAAATCCAACAAGCCACGGGCGAGACGAACGTCAATGTGCGTCAGATTTTAAGCCGTGGACGTAGAAAACTAAAGGAGGTATTGGAAGATGAACTACAACGCTGAAATAATTGAAATAAAATCTTTGCTCTCCAAATATTATGATGGTGCGACGACCACCGTGGAAGAGCGTCGCTTGAAGACTTTGTTTGCACAGGTAGGCCGTGATAATCTTCCTGAGGATTTGATTGCGGAGTGGGTATTGTTCAGCGGACTGGAAGCCATTGAGCTACAGGACTCTGAGATAGAGGTGCCTGCTGAACTTATCAAGAGTCTTGAAAGCTATGATGTAGTAGAAAAGTCCAATGGTCTAAATATTGAACCCAAACGTCCTGCCATTAAAAAATTCGTAGCCTTTGCGGCAGCGGCGGCAGTGCTGGTAGGTGTTATATTTACTACAGTAAGATTTTCGAAAGATAAGAATTTGCCAAACCCTTCGAACGTAGGTGTCATAACTTTATTGTCGCATAAAGCAGATACGATAACCACAGAGGACGCTTCCTGTGACGTAGAAAATCCTCAGCAGAATGTCACAGAAATATCTGTCAATAATTCAAAGCAGGAATTAGTGGCAGCGGTGGCTAATAAAAATGTACGCATGCGTGCCAAGCAGGGAACTGACGGCGTATACCGCACTGTGACCGATGTTGACGAGGCCATAGCGATTGCACAGCGTTGTACCGAGCTGCTCGGTCGAGGGGGCAACCAATCAACCCGTGTATTGGAAGAAGTAGATAGTCAAGTTGATCAAGTATACCAACAAATTATTAAAATATACAAGTCATGAAAAAGATTAAAATGTTGTTTGTCGCACTTATGTGCGTAGTAGCAAGTAGCTCATGTTCGGCGCAACGACTGTTCTCGGAGGCCTCCAATATCGATGGCGTAAACTCGGTGTTGGTAACCAAACCGATGCTCAAGATTGCGGGAGAATCATTGGGTACTCAGGATGGAGTAGATATGGGCAAGTTGATTAATAACCTCAACTGCATCGAGGTAATTACGGCTCCCGCCAAACAAAAGGCTAAGGTGCTTGATATATACAAGAAGGTACTGGCAGGAGCGAAAACCGAGACACTTGTCGAAGTAAAAGAGAATGGGCAGAATGTAGAAATCATAGCATTGTCCAACGACAAAAACCCAGAGTTGTATAAGGGCCTGATAATCGTTTCGGATGAAAGTAACGAGCTCACGCTGTTGTATATGGCTGGTGATTTCACGATGGATGAACTCATGGGTGCCATAGGCTCGGCCTCAGCCATGGGATCGGACGAATAGTAGTAGATTGACAGCTAGAGTCATAAATATAGATGCGAAAGCGGCTTTGCGATATACATAAGCAAAGGCGCTTTCTCTATGTTTGATAAAAAAAATCTGCAAACGTTGAAAATTCAACATCTGCAGATTTTTAAGTGTCCGAAATGAGACTCGAACTCACACGATCTAATGATCACTACCCCCTCAAAGTAGCGCGTCTACCAATTCCGCCATCCGGACAACTATTCAATCGCAATATTCAGATGCATGAAATACTTTGTGAGCATCAATGCAGGTCGATTGTATTGTGATAATGAATTAGAGCGAAAAACGGGACTCGAACCCGCGACCCCAACCTTGGCAAGGTTGTGCTCTA
>CAMWOD010000135.1 GCA_947175715.1 uncultured Porphyromonadaceae bacterium | reverse complement strand
GATATATTCATAGTCGATTGTGTTGGGGATGGCGGGTTGATGTGGTCAACCTGCATATTAACGCGCAAATTTACAAAAAAAATATTAAACTAACCGAAAAATGAGTACCTTTGTGCCATAGCTTGCTTACGCACAATTGATTCGGCTTGGATTTGCCCAATAAGTACAAAAATTTATCACTAACCAATATTTTTAAAGTTTCACATTATGTTTACACAATTACTTAGCAACAAGCATCTCGCCATGCTCGCAGCGGTATGTCTAATGGCCACAGCCCCGGGCGCTTATGCTCAGCAATGGCAGTCGTTAACCCCCAAAGCTCAAACTAAGGTTGGCACAAATCCGCTCAAGAGCAAGATGAATCGCACTCAAGTGGCAGCGGGTACGCAGATGCGTGTGGCCAAAGCCGCTAACGACACCCCCATATACGAGGTGCCTGAAGGTGAGCGTATCCAGTACACCTCACAGTCGCTGAGCTTTACTTCGCAAGGCGGACTGAGCTATGACTATGCCAATGGTCCCGTCGAAATCACTTATTGCGACAACGGTGATGTATATTTCAAGGATATGATCACAATCGGAGGTTTTGGCACCTACGTGAAGGGTACCTATGCCGATGGTAAGATCACGGTGAAGCTTCCCCAGGTAGTTTATGTCGATGACTCAGAATTTAGCGACTATTTCAGCTACAGCCTGTCGCTTATCGACATGGTGTATAATCAGACCGAGGAGGGACTGATGGTGTCGTTCAAGCATGTCGAAGCCGAGGACAATGTGGTGACCTACACCGTGAGCGACGACCGCAGCTCGTTGAAGCTCGACATCAACCCTGGCTTGACTCTCGAGTCGGCCACACCCCCTGCCCAGTGTGTGGCTTACATCGACAATGATGGCAATTGGTCGAGCTTCGGTACAAGTGTGCAGGAGCTTACCAAGTTTGAATACGACCAGGTGGTAATGCCCGACAATCTCCCCGTTGAGTACTGGACTCTCAGCTCATCTACCGCAAGCCGTATGGTCAATGTGGCCTTCACCGAGGATGGCAAGTCGATGTATATCCAGAATTTCACCGATCTTTATCCCGAAGGATGTATCAAGGGCTCGATCGAAGGTGACAAGGTGACATTTGCGTCGCCCCAGTATATGGGTATATGCGAGGACTACGGACTGTATGTGTTCATGGTAGCCGCAACTATCGGCGAGGAGGATTACAGCATACTCCCTTCACTCACCTTTGCTTACGATGCCGAGGCCAAGCAGCTTGCCTTGAATAGCCCCGACGACTACCTGGTGATAAGCTCGGATGCCGACGATATCATGTCGTACTATGAGATGTATGAGAATCCCACCCTTACACAGATTGATCCTGCTAAGGTAAATGCAGCTCCCAAGACTCCCGAGGTGGGCTACTACATAGCTTATCAGCCCGAATATGGTTGGGGCGCATTCACATGGTCGATTCCCGCTGTCAACGTCAACGAGGTGATGCTCGACACCAACCGCATGTATTGGCACTTCCTTATCAACGGTGAAGTACATGAAATCACCACCGAGGAATTCCCCGGCGTAGAGGAGAATATGACCGACATACCCTATAACTATTCCGACGAAAACTGGGACATCATGGCTTACGGTCAGGACCACGATATCTATTTCCACGTTGCCGATGCCGAGAGCTTCGGATGCCAGTCGTTCTATATTGGCGACAATGATGTGGTATACGCTTCTGAGGTGTGCACCTACGTAGTTGCCGGTGTGGTCGACATCGAGGCCGACACCAATACCCCGGTTAAGGCCTGGTTTACCGACATGCTTGGCCGCAAGGTAGAGCGCCCCGGTCAGGGCGTCTATATCCTCACCGAGCAGTTCAGCGACGGCTCGATGCGTTCATCTAAGATCTATCGCCGATAATCGACGATGCTATAAAGATAAGGGGTACTCGCCGCGGCGAGTACCCCTTATTATGTTTATGTGTTAATTTGTTTAGACGAAGCGGCGAGCCATTGAGGCCATTGCGCGCACGGGCGACACTCCACGGTAGAGTATGTCGTAAACGCCCGATGCTATTGGCATGTCTACTTCGTAGCGCTCGTTGATTTCGTGTATGCACTTGGCACCGTAGTAACCCTCGGCTGTCTGCTCCATCTCCATGCGGGCGGCGCGCACTGAGTATCCTTTACCTATCATGGCACCGAAATTGTGGTTGCGCGAGAAGCGGCTGTAGCTTGTCACCAGTAGGTCGCCCAGGTACACGGAGTCGCATATCTGTCGGGGACGGGGGCTCACAGAGTCGATGAAGCGGTCCATCTCGCGGATGGCGTTGCTCACGAGCATGGCCACGAAATTATCCCCCTGCTTCAAGCCATGCACTATGCCGGCGGCGATAGAGTATACATTCTTAAGCACTCCGGCGTATTCGATACCGTCAACGTCGGATGAGGTGATCGTGTGTGTGTGCTTGCCGGCTATGCGGGTGGCCATCAGGTCGGCGCGGGTTGTGTCGTGGCACCCTATGGTCAGGTAGCTGAGACGGTCGAGGGCCACCTCCTCGGCATGACACGGGCCGCTGATCACAAGCATACGATCGTGGGCTATGTGAAATTGCTCGGCCATGTATTCGCTCACAAGCTGATTGGAGTCGGGCACGATGCCTTTCACTGCCGATACCACGGCTTTCTGCGATAGATCGACTTTGATCTTCTCCATGTGCGACTTAAAATAGGGCGATGGCACTGCTATCACCAGTGTGTCAGCACATTCGCATGCCTTGTTGATGTCGGAGGTGAACTGTATGCGGTCGGTGTCAAAAGGCACGTCGGTGAGGTATGCGGGATTGTGACCGAGGCGTATGAAGTCCTCAATGCGGTCGTCACGGCGCATATACCAAGTGATTTCAGGCTCGTTCTGAAGCAGAAGCTTGGATAGAGCTGTGGCCCAACTGCCTCCACCGAGCACGGCGATTCGTCCGGGAAAGTTCATAACCTAAGAGTTTATGAGTAGTGGACTTATTGTTTCTTTTCGGGGCGCATCTGAGGGAAGAAAAGCACTTCCTGGATGGTGGATTGCCCGGTCATCAACATCACCAGTCGGTCCATGCCGATGCCCATGCCCGATGTGGGGGGCATGCCGTATTCCAGCGCCCGGATGAAGTCGTGGTCGATTATCATCGCCTCGTCATCACCTTTCTCGCTCAGGCGCATCTGCTCTACAAAGCGGTTGTACTGGTCGATGGGGTCGTTGAGCTCGGAGTAAGCGTTGGCGAGCTCTTTGCCATTGACCATGAGCTCGAATCGTTCGGTGAGCTCGGGGTTATTGCGATGACGCTTGGTGAGGGGCGACATCTCTATGGGATAGTCGATGATAAATGTGGGCTGTATGTAGTTGCCCTCGCATTTCTCGCCAAATATTTCGTCGATGAGTTTGCCTTTGCCCATGGTCTTGTCGACCTCTATGTGCAGCTTGTGGCACACATCGCGCAGCTGCTCTTCGTCCATGCCGGTGATGTCGTAGCCAGTGAAATCCTTGATGGCCTGTGTCATGGTCACGCGCTTGAAGGGGGCTTTGAATGATATTATGTTGTCGCCTACTTTTACCTCGGTGGTGCCGTTGACGTCAAGGCATATCTTCTCGATCATGCGCTCGGTGAAGTCCATCATCCAGTTGTAGTCCTTGTAGGCCACATATATCTCCATGCATGTGAACTCGGGGTTGTGGGTGCGGTCCATTCCCTCGTTGCGGAAGTTCTTTGAGAACTCGTACACGCCCTCGAATCCGCCCACAATCAGGCGCTTGAGATAAAGCTCATCGGCGATGCGCAGATATAGTGGTATGTCGAGCGCATTGTGGTGGGTGATGAAGGGGCGGGCTGCTGCTCCACCGGGAATCGACTGCAGGATAGGTGTCTCCACCTCCATATAGCCGTGCGAATTGAAATACTCACGCATGGAGTTGAACACCTTGGTGCGTTTGATGAAGATGTCTTTCACGCCATCGTTGACCACCAGGTCGACGTAGCGGCGGCGGTAGCGCATCTCAGGGTCCTCAAAGGCGTCGTAGGCCACACCGTCCTTCATCTTCACGATGGGGAGTGGGCGCAGCGACTTGCTGAGCACGGTGAGAGTCTGGGCGTGGATTGAGATTTCGCCGGTGCGGGTGCGGAACACGAAACCGGTCACGCCGACGAAGTCGCCGATGTCGAGCAGCTTCTTAAATACGGTGTTGTACAGCTCCTTGTCCTCTCCGGGGCAGATGTCATCGCGGCTTATGTACACTTGGATGCGGCCGTGAGAGTCCTGCAATTCGATGAATGAGGCTTTGCCCATGATGCGGCGGCTCATCAGTCGGCCTGCCACTACAACTTGGCGTGGCTCAGCGTTTTCGTCGTCAATGAAGTTGGCTTTAATCTCGTCGGTATATGCATTTACTGGGTATTCTGC
>CAMWOD010000134.1 GCA_947175715.1 uncultured Porphyromonadaceae bacterium | reverse complement strand
TGACATCCTCGCCGGCGTTGGAGTGGATTGACAGGAAGAAGTCGGCACCGAAATTGTTGGCTTCGGCTGCGATTGCGTATAGATCGCGGTCGTCTTTTTCTGTGTTTTTCACACGCGAAATCATCGGCTTGGCACCGAGTGAGTCGAGGATGTGATACATGTGCAATCCCTTATAGAGGTTGCTCTTCGATTCCCAATAGCCGAGTGTGTCATTCTGGGCAAATGGGTAGATCTGTATGGGTCGGTCGTTTCCGGTATAACCACCGTGGCCGGGATTGATGTATATCTTAAGGTCGCTCATTTTCTTGGCTTGAGCGGGAGCCGCCACTGCACCCATCAAGGCTATAGCGGCAAGTAGTTTTATCGCTTTCATTGTGGGTTAACGTGTTGTGGGATTAAGAATGTAAACTTCACCGTCGAGTGTTGAATACACTATGGCGCCGGTAGAGATGCTTGTGGTAAGTTCGTCGACAAGTACGTCATCGGTGGTCACTACAGCTGTTTCGCCGGTAGTGAGATCGTTGATTTGCACATAAGAGCGGGTGATGAAGTATCCGTCGTCGAAGTGTGACACTGAAGCTACGGTGTTGTCGTCAATCCAGCAGGGATAGATGCCCTTAGGGTTGATGCTGCGAGCGTCGGTGCCGTCGACATTGGCAACGAATGCGCCTTTGAATGCTTCATAGAAGGCAATCTTGGTGCCGTCGGGCGATAACGAAGCCCATAGATAAGAGTGAGCGTCGTCGACAGGGTCAATCATAGTGGTCTTGCCATTGATGGTGACATTTATCTTGTCGAAGGCCGACTCAGCATAAGTGTCACGGCTAATCGACTCGGGCGATACCTGTTCGCGGCTCATGGGCTTGAGTTGACGGTTGGTGGCGGTGGCAAGGTTGTACTCGCGCACGTCGCGATTCATCAGGCCATCAATCTTAGAGGCAGTGCGGTAAATCACTTTGCTGCCGTCGAGCGAGAAGATTGGCTGGAATCCGGCGGCTGCGCGGCTGTCGATGATGGCAATCGAGCCATCGGTCATGTCGAGGCATTGCAGCCCGGTGTGATCCATTGTAGAGAACAGTAGCTTTGAGCCGTCGGGGCTAAGCACCGGGTGGAAAGCCCCAGTGGGCATATCAAGCTGCTGTGGAGCTTGATATGCTGGGATGGCAGCAGAACTGCTGATTGCAGCGGCGGCCATCAGGGCGATGATGATTGGTTGTTTCATTATTAGAGGTTGTGTGAAATTATTACTTTACGTACTACGATGGCCTGGGCAGTGGTGATGCGTGCCATGTACACACCGGGGGTGATGTCGCTTACGTTGAGTACATTGCCAGCGGTTGCGGCTACGAGTTGTCCGTTCTGATTGATAAGCTCTACCGATTCGATGAGGCCGTCGGCGTTGGCTACCAGATAGTCGCTTGCGGGGTTGGGGTGTACTGTGATCGAGGTCATCTGATCGGCTGTGATGTCGGTAACGCCACCAATGCCGTTTTTAAGAAGCTGGATGTTGTTGACGCTGAAGTCACCCTTGGCGCTCATTTGGCTGGGTACCTGTGTCAGTTTCACGCCGGTGAGATAGTAGTCCTTGTTGCCTTCGAATGAGGCTGTGGGTACTTCAATGTAGCGCCAGCCAAGATAGTTCATCTTGCCTACCGACAGATACTTGATGTCGCTTTCGGATGTGAACTGCAGATAAACCTCATTTTCGGTGAGGTCGCCGCGGATGTGGATGCCGATGGCGTCTTCCGAAGTCACTGCTACTTTGTCGGCTGCGCTGTCGGCCCATTCCCACATGATTTCTGCATTGTCGTCGGAAGCAAAAGCGTATGTAAACTTCACCGCGTTGGGCGCCTGCAGGCAATCCTTATCGTCGGTTGCTGTGGCAGTGGTGTAGTTAGAACTGCTTTCTTCGTCGAGAGTGTAGTTGGCTGCTTTGTCAGCAGGATTGATTACGGGTGTAGTCTTGGCCTCGCCGGCGTCAACGGCCTGGAATGTCACCGAAGTACCCTCCTGGAGTCCAATACCATCGGTATCCTTCATCGAGGAGTCGATTGTGAGAGTATAGGTCTCGCCGATTGTGAGGTCGGTTGAGAAAGGTATACGGAAGTAGCCGTAAGCATCCCCCTTCTTACTGTAGGTGGCTTTGCGTCGGTTGGTGGCTACGGTGTTGCCCTTAGAGTCAACAACCTTGAGTGCACCGCTGGCACTTGCGATGTTGGGCACTTTGTCGACACGCACCTCCACAGCAGCATTCTGATAGTGTACCATGTCGCCATCACCAGGATATTGACTCAGGATGTTCATGAAGTCGCGGTCGTTGGTGGTGAACTGGAGTTTGAATGGCTCGGTCATCGCTGTACCACCGCCGTGCTGGGCTTCGGTTGAAACTGTAACGGTGTATAGTGTAGAAGTGGAGTAGGGGGCTGCGGGAGTAAACACTACCTTGGTGTTCTGCTCACTCCAAGTAAATGTACCTTCAGCCGCGGGTTCGATAGAGAATGCTTTCTCAACGCTCTCGGTATCCATATCCCAGTTGAAGGTGAGCATAATCGGAGAGTTGCAGAGCACTCCTTCATCGCCATTCTTCCACACAGGAGAATATGCGATGACTGCCGGCGGGGTGTCGCGCACTTTTTTGAGCTTATAGTTGCCGTAGCTTACCTTGTTGGCCTCAACTGTGATGTCGGCTTCGAGAGGCTCGTGTGTTGTGCTGGTGATTGACAAGTGATATTTGCCGGGCTCAACATGGCGGAAGCCATAGATGCCGTTGCGCATATCGTCGGTGGTGCAGGTCTCTACCACCTTGCCTGATGCGTCGGAAAGGGTAACTGTGGCGCCCTGGACTACATCGAGCTGGTCGTCGCCAAATTTCAGGAAGTCGCCCTGGCGAAGCAAGCGGGTGTCGTTAAGACGGCCATAAATTGCTCCGTAGGTGTCGCCGGGCAGACCAAGATATTCTTCCATGGCCTTCATGAAGTGCCATGCTTCAAGCCACTTGAAGTCCATGTTCATCAAGCGGTAGGTTTCGGGTATATAGTCGTGGAATGAGCCTTCCGACAGCATACCGGTGACGGTGAGCGCGCGGAGTACACCGAGGCCTTGCTTTCCCCATGAGGGGTAGAATGTCCAGTCGCCGCGAACGTTCATGGCGGTCGATGTCCACCAAGTAGCCTGGTTGTCGAGCAGGTGCTTGTTGACTACGGTAGCCCATTCCTTAGAAGCGGGAATAACGGGCTCGTTGTCGTAGCCGCGGAAAAGCATCAGGGGGAAGTTGCGACGTGCCGAGATGCCGGTGGCATTGGAGTGTATCGACAAGAATAGATCGGCTTTTGACTCGTTGGCGAGTCGGCCGATTGTTGTGAGTCCGAGGTCGTCGGCTGTTGTGTTGGTGACACGCGACATCACTACTTTATACCCCTTGGCCTTCAGCAGGTCGCGCAGCATCAAGCCTTTGTCGAGGTTGGAGTTTGACTCCCAGAATCCCTTGGGGTCACCTTGCTGGAAAGGCTCGATCACTACATTGCGGTCGTCAGCGTCGTGGCCGCCATGACCGGGGTTGATATATATTGTAAAATCGCTGGGTTGAGCTGCGTACATTCCGGCAGCGGCCAGCATAGAAGCCAGAGTGGCAGTAAGTTTATTGTTCATGGTCGTTGCGGATTAATGGAGTTTTACTTCGATTTCATAAAGCATGCCGTCGATTGTGTTGTAAACCACCTTTCCGGCTTTGATTGAGCCTGAGGGGTTCATCGACATTGATTCGGGTCGGGTGAGAGGCTGCATCTCGCTGCCGTCAGCTTTTATGAGCACTATGCGCGATGATGAGAATTGGTGACCGTCGTCCTTTGCGTCCATGGCTACTACGAAGTCGTTGCCATACCAAGATGGTGATTCATAATTGCCTAACTCGCTGATAACATTGCCATTGAGGTCGGTTATGAAAATGCCTTTGCCTGCAGCGAAAAACATTACTTTCTTCTGGTCGGGTGATACCGAAGCCCAGAGATAGCCAGCGTAGCTCTCCACGGGCGAGTAAGATTTGGAGACGCCGTTGCGGGTAATAAGCAACTCAGAGCCGCGTGTTTCAGCCTTGACGGCATCGTCGGCGGTAAAATGCTCAGCTGCAGCGAGTCCTGCTCGGGGTTCACGGCTCAGCACTTTTACTACGTTGTCGTTGACATCGTAGCAACGGAGGCCTTGGTAATTTTCGGTTGTGAATAGGATTTTTGACCCGTCGGCCGAGATAGTAGGGTAGTACATCTCGGTTTCAACTCCTTTAAGCAGTCGGTGGGCAGGACCTACATCGGCCAATTGTGCGTATGCACCTTGCATCCCGGCGATTGCCAGGGCGATGAGAAGCTGTTGTTTCATCATGTTTTATGTTAAGGTTAATATTGTGCTGTGTTGTAAAGTGTTGGGTGTCAGTGGCAAACCAATACCGTTGCTTTATATATAATTGTGTACAAAGAT
>CAMWOD010000133.1 GCA_947175715.1 uncultured Porphyromonadaceae bacterium | reverse complement strand
CACTTATCAACATTTTAATTATCTTTGTGCCCTATGAGCCACAATACTGATAAATGGACTGAAAAAGAGCACCTGCCACAGTGGGACGAGGAGTTTTATCACATATACACTGCCAAGAAATATGGCAAGTGGTTGATGCTTAAAACCCTCCGCCCCGAGTTGAAAGGGATTGAGGAGTATGAGAAGATGCTCGACAAGGAATTTGAGGTGCGTTACAACCTCGCGCATTCCAACATTGTGATGATTAACGATCTTGAGGAGGTGCCGGGTATAGGGCGCTGTATCATTACCGACGATGTTTACGGCGACTCGATGGCGGCGCTCATTAAGGATGGTAAATTCACCGAAGAAAATCTTAAGAAAATCACCGTTGACCTGGTGAATGCCCTCGACTATATACAGTCCAATCATATTGTGCATCATCCTATACGCCCCGAGACCATAATATTTACCGAAAATGTGGGCAACCTTAAGGTGATAGATGTAGGCTTCGACCAGAAGTCACACCTCACCCCGGCTTCGGCCGCTGAGGATATAGAGCAATACGGCAAGGTGCTGCAGGCGGCGCTCAACTCATTGCCCACAAAGCATCCCGACCTACAGCATGTGGCCGATAAGTGCAAAGCCCACCGATACCGCGACATTCAGGAGTTGAGGTTTGCGCTGTCCGACCGTAATTCATCGCGACTCTACATCCTCATCATCTCATTCCTCGTAATCATGATAATGCTGCTGCTATGGATAGACTTACAGTAAAACCCATAAATCCTACAAAGCGCGAGCTCCGCGCATTCGTAGACTTCGGTGTCGACCTCTACAAGGGTAATGACTGCTACGTACCCCCGTTGCGATTTGACGACGTCAACAATCTGCTCCCCGATGTCAACCCCGCGTTCGATTTCTGCGAGGCACAGTCGTTCATGGCTTACCGCGGCAAAAAGCCCGTGGGACGCATCACCGGCATTATCAACCATACTGTCAACAAGCGCACAGGCAAGAGCGACCTGCGATTTTCCAACCTTGAGTTTGTCGACGACGCCGAGGTGTGCGACGCCCTTTTCAAGGCCGTGGAGGATTGGGGACGCTCAAAGAAGATGACCTCGATCGTTGGCCCCATGGGCTTCACCGATCTCGACCACGAAGGCATGCTCGTTGAGGGGTTTGGCGAGCTGGGCACCATGGCCACTATCTACAATTTCCCTTACTACCCCGCACACATGGAGCGTATGGGATTCAAAAAAGATGTTGACTGGGTGGAATACAAGATGACCGTGCCCGACCGTGTGCCCGACAAGTACCTGCGCATAGCCAAGATAGTGGCAGAGAAATACAAATTGCGTACCCTGCACTATAAGAAAATCAAGGACTTGGCGCGCGACTATGGCCAGGAGCTGTTTCAGCTCATCAACCGTGCCTACGACGGCCTTTACGGTTACTCGCCGCTCACACAGCGTCAGATCGACTATTATATCAAGATGTATCTACAGATACTTCGCCTCGACTGCATATCGATAATAGTCGACGACAATGACCGGCTCGTGGGAGTGGGCATATCGATGCCATCGTTCTCACGGGCGCTACAGCGTGCCAACGGGCGGATACTACCCACCGGATGGTGGCATCTGCTCAAAGCGCTGCGGGCCAAGACCGACACTGTCGACCTGATGCTTGTGGCCATCGCACCCGAGTATCAGTCAAAGGGGGTCAACGCAATGCTCTTCGCCGACCTGCTTCCCAATTATATTAAAGCGGGCTACTCATGGGCCGAGTCGAATCTCGAGCTTGAGGACAATGCCAACGTGCAGCTGCAGTGGCAGTACTTCGAGCGCCGTCAGCATCGCCGCCGCCGCGCCTACCGCCGCCCTCTGTAGAGCTTGGTGGGGTAGTCGCACTTCATCTTACCCTGCGATATATTGTTGAGCTTACCCTTGATGAGCTGCTTGCGGATGGGTGAGATGTGATCGGTGTACACCTTGCCTTCGAGGTGGTCGCACTCGTGCTGCACTATGCGTGCCAGGAAGCCGCTGATTTCCTCCTCATGCTCCTCGAAGTTCTCGTCGAGCCAGCGCAGGCGTATGTGCTCCACGCGCTTTACGTCTTCCGACAGTCCGGGGAGCGACAGGCACCCCTCAGGGCGCGACACCTTGTCGCCATCGAGCACCTCGATTTCAGGATTGATCAGTGTGAGCCGTCGACCCTCACACTCGGGAAATGTCTCCTTCACCGGGTCGGCATCGATTACCACTATCCTGTCGTTGCGGCCTATTTGCGGAGCAGCCAGCCCCACGCCCTCCGAGGCGTACATCGTGGCCCACATGTTGTCGAGCAGTGTTTTCAGTTCAGGATAGTCCTTGTCAATTGGCTTAGACACGGCGCGGAGCACCGGATGGCCATATAAGTAGATAGGTAGTCGCATATCGAGAGTATATTTTTTTATTATTGTCAGTTGATGTGTTGGCGCGATTCGAGGTAGGAGTTGAGGATGATTGCCGCCGATATTTTGTCGACCACCGACTTGTCGCGGCGGTCCATTCGCGACATACCGCCGTCGATCATCGCCCGGTGGGCCAGCACCGACGTAAAGCGCTCATCCCACATTATTATATTAATGTGTTGCGGCAGCACACGCCGCAGCCGCTTGAGGGCCGGCTCAATCCAGCGCATCGACTCCGACTCCTCGCCGCGCATCGTAGTGGGATACCCCACCACAATGGCGTCGACCGGCTCGCGCCCCACATATTCGAGCAGCCACACTTCGAGGTCGCATGCCCGCACCGTGGTGAGCGGGTTGGCCACAAGCTGCAGCGTGTCGGTAGCCGCCACTCCGCAGCGTTTTCGGCCATAGTCGATTGCCAATAGTCTTCCCATATCCGCGAAATTACAACTTTTTTCGTCAGCACCACCAATCTTTTTATCTGAACTACATTGTAGCAGAGACTCTAATAATTTTTTGGCAATTTCATCACTAATCGCTACCTTAGCCTCGAAAACGTGGGTTTATACCTATACGTGAAACCTCGAAAACGTGGGTTTGAACTCATACCTAATACCTCAAAAACGTGGCTCTAAGCAATGAAACGCAAGATTTACAACAAGTTAAAACAATGGAAAAATCAGTGGAACGGTCGTACCGCTCTACTGGTCGATGGTGCCCGACGTATCGGAAAAAGTTGGATAGTCGAGGAGTTCGGTAAAAACGAATATAAATCCTACATTTTGATAGATTTTAATAATGTGGGAGACAATATAATAGAACTTTTCGAAAAATATCTTACCGACCTGGATAACTTCTTTATGCGGCTGAGTGTATACACTGGTGTTGTCCTGTATCCGCGGGAATCATTGATTATATTTGATGAAGTACAAATGTATCCCCGTGCCCGCGCCGCCATAAAATACCTTGTAAAGGATGGACGTTTCGATTATATAGAGACAGGGTCGCTGGTAAGTATCAACCATAATGTGAAAGACATCGTTATTCCGAGCGAAGAAGTACGCATCAACATGTATCCGATGGACCTGGAGGAATTCTTATGGGCCACTAACCAAAAGATACTCTTTGATTTTGTAAGAGACCAGTTTCTAAAAAAGGAACCACTCGGTCAGCACCTACATCGACAGATGATGGACTTGTGCAGAACATATCTTTTGGTAGGAGGTATGCCACAGGCCGTACTCAGTTACGTAGAGAATAAAGATATCAGGGAAGTGGATGCAATCAAGCGTAATATCATTGCTCTATACCGAAACGACATAAGCAAATATGCCGGACGCTCGGCACCAAATGTTACGAGAATTTTCGATAGCATACCTGGACTATTGCAGCAGCACGAAAAGCGGTTCCGACCCTCAAAAGTAAAACCTGGGGCAAGAATGAAGGATTTCAACGAAGCGATGTTTTGGCTCGATGAAAGTCGCGTGGTTAATTTCTGCTATGCCGTAACCGAGCCGTCGGTAGGGCTGGCACTTAACCAAGACGATGCTAAAGTGAAATTGTATATGGCCGATACGGGCCTATTGGTATCAATGGCCTTTGGGCAAGGAGAAATGGATAGCGACGGCATATACGAAAAGATACTGCGCGATAAATTGGAATTTAACAAAGGTATGTTGGTTGAAAATCTTGTTGCTCAACTTTTACGCAGTTCAGGCCATCCGCTATACTTTTTCAGCAGTCAGTCAAAAGACAATACCGAAGATAGAATGGAGATAGATTTCCTGATAAAAAAAGAGAAGATTACCAGTAGGCATAATATCTCCCCCATCGAGGTCAAATCGTCAACGAGATACCGGACTACATCATTGGAGCGTTTCAGAAAAAAATTTGGCTCATATCTCGCCCCATCTATTATCCTCCATACCAAAGATCTGGAAATACGTGACGATATTATCTATCTCCCCCTATATATGACAGGTTTGCTTTAACGACTGGCAGCAAAGGTGCCGTTGAGGCTAAGAAATATAGTATATTGTTAAAAAATATTAAAAGTGGGCTATCGGTGTAATCC
>CAMWOD010000132.1 GCA_947175715.1 uncultured Porphyromonadaceae bacterium | reverse complement strand
GTACTTTTGCATATTAGACCTCATTTCACGTTATGTCTGATTCATTATCTCGAGCTTATCGTTGGTTTCGGCGCTATATGTCAGTGATGCTGATGTTAGTGCTGGCTTTCATTATATTCGTGCTGTTTTTCAACGAACATTCAGTGATGAAATCGATTGAATATAGCCGCGAAATCGAACGCCTTGAGAACGAAATCAAGATGAAAACAGATACTATAATGAAATATAAAACCCTTAACGACCGACTGAAAGGTGACCGCGAAACGATGGAGCGTATCGTGCGTGAAAACTACCACTTCCAGCGGGTCAACGAGGATGTCTACGTATTCGACGACACCTCGGATAATGCCAATTAACACCCTAACACCCCGAAAACTATGACACCTCAGGAAGTCACCGGCAAGGACCCATCATTATTGATGTCGCTATTGGTGAATATCGGGCTGCTACTGATTATGGCCGGAGCCGCCATACCCATCTTCACAATGGGTCAATCTACCCCCATAGCACGATGGATTTTCGCAGCCGGAGCAGTGATGACTCTGGCAGGACGGCTATTCTCACCCTATACCGGCAAAGCGTTGCGTGTGAAAAGGCTACATCGCATCGAGTCGTGGAGCGCTATATTCTTCTGCGTAGCAGCCTTCTTCATGTTCTACGACACAACCTCCTCACGCGACTGGCTGGCGTTCACCCTTGCCGGCGGAGCCATCCAGGTCTACGCCTCGATAATGCTCCCCATCGCCATCAAGAAAGCACTTAAGGAATAAGAGCCGGCCTAAACCCCCGACACGCCCCAAGCGTTACTTATTAAAGCTCTATGAGCTTAAAATCGATTCAACTATGACCAAAATACCCGAATCCACACCAGTCGAGGAGCGCGCAGTGCTTGTGGGCCTGATCACTCCCCAGCAACCCGAGACAAAGGCACGCGAATATCTTGACGAGCTCGCTTTCCTGGCCGACACAGCCGGAGCTGTCACTGTAAAGTCATTTACCCAGAAGGTCGACTATCCCAACCCCCGCACCTTCGTGGGCAAAGGTAAGCTCGAAGAAATCAAGCAATATATCGACGAGAACGACATAAGCATGGTGATCTTTGACGACGATCTTTCCACCAAGCAGGTGAGCAACATCGAGCGCGAACTACAGGTAAAGGTACTCGACCGCACCTCGCTGATTCTCGACATTTTCGCACGTCGAGCACAGACGGCCACCGCACGCACCCAAGTGGAGCTGGCACAATATCAATACCTGCTGCCACGACTCACCCGCATGTGGACCCACCTTGAGCGTCAGCGAGGCGGTATAGGTATGCGCGGCCCTGGTGAAACCCAGATCGAAACCGACCGCCGTATCATCCTTGACAAGATTTCGCGCCTCAAGGAAGAGTTGGCCCACATCGACCGCCAAAAGGCTATACAACGCAAAAACCGCGGCAAGCTGACCCGCGTAGCCCTTGTGGGATACACCAACGTGGGCAAATCCACCATAATGAACCTCTTGTCGAAAAGCGATGTTTTTGCCGAAAACAAGCTCTTTGCCACCCTCGACACCACTGTGCGCAAGGTGATCATCGACAATCTCCCATTCCTCCTCACCGATACCGTGGGTTTTATCCGCAAGCTCCCCACCCACTTGGTCGACTCATTTAAATCGACCCTCGACGAGGTGCGCGACGCCGACCTGCTGGTGCATGTGGTCGACATAAGCCACCCTCAGTGGGAAGAACAGATCGAGGTAGTCAACCGTACGCTCAACGACATCTGCGGCGGTGCCGACAAGCCCATGATTATGGTTTTCAACAAGATTGACGCCTTCAAATTTACCCACAAGGATGAGGACGACCTCACCCCGCGTACCCGCGAAAACATACCCCTTGAGGAGCTGCGCGAATCATGGATGGCCAAAATGAACGATAATTGCGTGTTTATCTCAGCAAAAAAACAAATCAACATCGACGAGCTCAAAACCATGCTCTACGAAAAAGCTAAAGAAATACACCAAGAACGTTTCCCCTACAACGATTTCCTCTTCCAGAAATACGATGACCTCCAATAGCCAACCACAGTCGATGAACTGGGACCAGCTGATATGCGACAAGCGTTTCGGTCTGGAACATTATCACAACCCCAACCAAGGCTCCCGCTCCGACTTCCAGCGCGACTACGACCGTCTGGTATTTTCATCGCCGTTTCGCCGACTGCAAAACAAAACTCAGGTATTCCCGCTGCCAGGTAGCATATTCGTGCACAATCGCCTCACCCACTCACTCGAAGTGTCGTCGGTAGGTCAATCAATAGCTCGCGAGGTGTCGGAAGTGCTCACAAAACGCCATTCCCACCAGCCGTGGGTAGAAAAACTACGCTCAATCGGCGAGATTGTGGCCGCAGCCTGCCTGGCTCACGACCTGGGCAACCCCCCATTTGGCCACTCGGGCGAAAAAGCTATTTCCACTTACTTCTCCGAGGGGACCGGGAATATCCTCAAAAGTCGACTCACTCCTGAGCAATGGAGCGACCTGGTCAACTTCGATGGCAACGCCAACGCTTTCCGACTGCTCACCCACCAGTTCAAGGGTCGCCGCCCTGGCGGCCTGGCCATGACCTACTCCACACTGGCCTCGATAGTTAAATACCCCTTTGAGTCATCACTCGCCGTCAAGCCCAATAAATTCGGATTCTTCACCTCCGAAAGCGCCATTTTTGAGCGCGTAGCCACCGAACTGGGCTTGCTGCGTCGCCCTGCCGACAACGGAGGGCTGCGCTGGGCGCGCCACCCGCTGGTCTACCTCGTGGAGGCGGCCGACGATATATGCTACGAAGTGATGGATCTCGAGGATGCCCACAAGCTCAAAATCATCACCAGCGATGAAGTGAAATCGCTATTGCTCGGCTTCTTCTCCGACGAGCGTAAGCTACAGATGACCAAAGTAATGGATGCCGTCGACGACCCCAACGAGAAGATTTCCTACCTACGATCGTGCGTCATCGGATTGCTCGTGAAGCTCGTGGCCCAAGTGTTTGTCGACAATGAGGAGGCAATACTACGCGGCGAGTTCAAAGGATCGCTTCTCGACCATATTCCCCACTTCGAGCGCCATGCTTTCGAGCGCTGCGTGGCACTATCATGGCAAAAAATCTACTGCGCCTCCGATGTCGTCGACATCGAGCTGGCCGGTAACCGCATCATCACATTCCTCCTCGACAAGCTCATACAAGCAGTGCTTCACCCCGAGCTCAACTACTCGCGGCTGCTGCTATCGAAAGTGCCCGGCCAGTACGAGGTGGATCACCCCACCCTTTTTGGTAAAATCCAGGCAGCGATCGACCACGTTTCGGGCATGACCGATGTCTATGCGCTCGATCTCTACCGCTCGCTGTGTGGCATGAGCCTCCCTGCAGTATAACCATCATAATGAAACATCTACTACACATACTCATATTGTCGCTGGTAGCGCTCTCCGCTAAGGCAGGGGTGTATACCGTCGACAATCTACCCAATGCTCAGGTAGTCGACCACACCAAGCACCTCACCAACCCCGATGCTATAATTTCGCCGGCGGCCAACGCACAAATCGACTCCCTGCTTGCCGACATACGCTCTACATCAACATGCGAGGTGGCCGTGGTGGTGGTTGACGACATCGACAGCGACGACCCCTCGACTTTCGCCACCGAGCTGTTCGAGAAATGGGGTGTGGGCAAGGATGACCGTGATAACGGCCTACTATGGCTTGTGATAAAAGATAAGAAGTACGCCGTGGCCCGCACCGGCTACGGCGTAGAGGGAGTGCTCCCCGACGGCAAGATAGGCACGATCATGCGCCGTCAGGTCTACCCGTTGTTTAAGCAAGGCAACTACGAGCAGGGGGTGATTGAAGGGGTAAAGGCTTTCCATCAGGTGCTCACCGACCCCGACAATATCGAGGAGCTACGCTCGGCTCATCGCGACAAGCGTCAGGACGATGGCGACATACTATTCATGGTATGGATAGGGCTGAGTATTTTCATGGCTGTGGGTGGCCTTATATGGTATATGTACACCATTGTGGCCTCGCGTCACTACAGCGACTTCGACCGCTACAACCGCCTCGAAAAACTCAAGGCGCCATTGCTGTTCTGCTCATTCCTGGGCCTCGGCCTCCCGCTGATTGCCTACTTGCCGCTGTGGCTTACGATGCGCCGCCTGCGCAATAAGCCTCACCTATGCGCCAACTGCGGCACAGCGATGAAACGCCTCGACGAGCAGACCGACAACCTATACCTCACACCAGCACAAGACACCGAGGAACGCATCAATTCGGTAGATTACGATGTGTGGCTATGCCCTAACTGCAACGCCACCGAGGTGCTACCATATATCAACAAAAGCAAGAGTTACACCGAGTGTGAGCGCTGTGGTGCCCGTGCGTGCACCCTCGAAAGCGACCGTGTGCTGGTCAATCCCACCCACAACTCCGAGGGAAAAGGGGTGCGGACTTATTGCTGCCTCAACTGCCACAACCGCACTCAGAAATACTACGATAT
>CAMWOD010000131.1 GCA_947175715.1 uncultured Porphyromonadaceae bacterium | reverse complement strand
TTGCCGGGCCGATATAGAAGTTTTTGGCGGCTTCGATAGGGAATTCGGGGGTGCGGGTAGTCGACATCAGGTCGGAGCGTAACCTGGCCGATGCGTTGCCATAGCTGCGTTCGGCAAACTTGATGGTGTTGGCCTCAGTGGGCTTGGGGGTGAATAGCGGGCCCGAATATGTGGCGGTATCCATCATCATTGCGAATACATTGAGCGACGCAGGCATCCCCGACTCGTGGTAAAGCAGTTGGCGCACTGTGATTGACTCCTTGTCGGTGCCTGTCAAAGGGGTGATGTAGGTCGAAATCGGAGCTTCGAGGTTGAGCAACCGATCGTCATAGACAGCCATCACGCCAGGGAGTGTGCCGGTGGCCTTTGACACCGAGGCAAGGTCGTAGACCACATCGGGGGTGACTTTCGAGGTCTTGTGAAGGTCGGTGTACCCGTAGCTACGGTCGATCACCACATCGCCATTCCTGGCCACAAGCACCTGGCAACCTGGGAATGCTCCTGAGGTCAGGCCGTTATTAATTATTGCGTCGATACTATCGGTAAGCCATGGTTGCATCCCTGCTCCGGCTGGCGTGGTGTATGACAGGCGTATCTTGGGGAGCCTTACACCGGCATTTCGTGGTGCAACACCGTCGATGGCCACAGGGAGGTGGCCCGACACGCTGATACCTCCGAATACTGCCTGGGCGGCATAGCTGCATAGCTCGGGAGTATTATCGTAGGCGATTACCAGGGTGGGGGAGTCCTTGATAACTTCGGCGAATTTGGCCGTGCGATAAGGGTTGACGAAGAATACAGGTATTACCGTGCGCCCGGTTTTGATGAGCTGGGCGAGTTGCTGGCGGGAGGCTTGACTGTCGCTGTATACGGCGGCGATTATTACATCTGCTTTTTTGATTGCTGAGAGCTGTGATGTGCCAGTGTAATTATGGATTTTTGAATATTTTGCGCATGTCGAGGCAAACTCATCGTTGGGGACTTTCCCTATTGATACTACTGCAATATCCCTACTCCACAGCGATGTGAGCGGTAAGAGGGTGCTGTTGTTGCGGATTACTGTGATGCAGGCCGCTGCGAGCTGACGGTTGAGGGCTTCGGCCTGTGGGCTTTGGAGCTCTTGGAGCAGTGTGGATGCGTTGATGTGCTGCGGCTTGTTGAGTCCCAGTATATATTTATAGGTAAGCATCTTGCGGCATCGAGCGTCGATGTCGGCCTGCTTTAGCTTCCCTTTCTTTATGGCCTGTTCGATGGCTCGGATGTCGCCGATGGGATCACTTGCTCCCAGCAGTGCATCGGCTCCAGCCACAAGTGCGGCCACGGCATTGTTTTTCTTTGATTTAGCCCCGCTCATAGCAAGGGCATCGGTGAATATCATACCCTCAAAACCCATTGTGTTGCATAGCAGGTCGGTAGTGATTTTGCGGGATAGAGAGGATGGGGTACCCGACTTGTCGAGAGCCGGTACGTTGAGATGCCCTACCATCACACCCGACAGTCCGGCGTTGATGAAAGAGCGGAATGGCACAAGGTCAACATCATTGAGCTCCTTGAGCGAGTGGCTTACGGTGGGTAGCGCGCGGTGCGAGTCGACCGACGTGTCGCCGTGGCCAGGGAAGTGCTTGGCTACGGCCATCACACCACCATCCTCGAGTCCGCGTGAATAAGCGCGCACGAGGTCGCTGACGCGCTGCGGGTTTTCACCAAACGATCGGTAGCCGATCACAGGGTTGTCGGGGTTGGAATTGACGTCGGCAACCGGTGCGAAGTTGACATGATGCCCTATCAGGTGACATTGGCGAGCTACTTCACGGCCATATTCGTATATCAGACGGTCGTCCGCCACGGCTCCAAGGGCCATGTTGTGGGGGAAGCGGCTGAGCTCGGCTACACGCATGGCAGGCCCCCATTCACCGTCGAGGGTCATAAGTAAGGGGGTCTTGGCAATCGACTGGGCGTAATTGGTCATTTCCACAAAGTCGGAAAGCGATCCTTCGCTGAAGAGTAGTCCGCCGATGTCGTTGCTTTTTACGAGCAGTGATATGTTGCGGCGCGACGCTTCCCCTTTGTTGGGGAATACGTTGGCTATTATCAGTTGCGCTATGCGTTGGCGCGGGGTGAGTGAATTGTATACCGAGTCGACCCAGCGGTCGCATTTCTCACGGTCAGCGTTCTTGATGAAATTGGGTGTGACTGCCTGGATGCAGCAGCCGCATAGCGTCAGGGCTATGAAGGTCAGGTGGCGTAGACGGTTCATCGCTTATACATACGTGCGTTGGGATCGTAGGGTATTTTGCGACCTTTCATGTCGGTGCGAAGCCAGTTGATCAGGTCGTTGTACAGCACATTCTCGCTGCGTGCCACAACTGATGCCCGCTTCAATGGGGTGAGGTAATCACCTCCGTTGGCCAGATAGTCGATGGTGGTGATGCGGTAGGTGCGATCGGGGTCAATTGGGAGTCCGTTGATAGTCACCTCCTCGCATACCTTGCCCGAAATTACAGCCTGAGCACCTGCGCTCAGTCCGTCGCCACCACGGCGAGCGGCTGAGATGTTGAGGGCTTCGAGCAGGTCGGCTCCATTGATGTCGAGATTTACTATATAGTTGTTGAATGGCATCATGTTGATAATCATTCCTTCCGACACTTTCCCCTTGGGGAGCGATGTGCGCAGACCACCCACGTTGAGCAATGCCAAGTCAACGGGTTTGCCTCCGTTGAGCTTATCGCCCATCGTTTTCACGAAATCGGTAGCGAAATTTAGGAGCGCCGGGTGGTTGTTGGGCATTTCGTGAGATGTGCGACCTATCCATTCCACCATCAGCGAGTCTACACCGTGGCGATAGGGGGCGATGAGCTCGTGCCATTGGGGGTTGATGCCGGCATCGAGGCGCGAATTTACGGGTATGAGGCGGTAGTCGATGTCGCCATTGTCGAGGTCGAGTGTGATTTCGGCAACCAGTCGTCCAGCTTTACCGGCCTGGGTCACAATCACTGTGTCGCCAGCGGCGTTGGGAAGACGGTAGTTCAGCTTGTCGGGTGTTGCGGGGCTGATGGTGTCGTGAGAGTGACCGCCGATGATGAGGTCGATATATTCGCTATTTGCGGCCAGGTCGGCGTCGCCAAATTCACCGTTGGGGCGATACCCTATGTGGGTTACAGCCACCACAAAGTCCACTCCCTCATTGTGCTTGAGATGCCATGCCGTAGAGTTTGCGGCTTTTAGCGGGTCGAGGTATTCCACTCCATCGTAGTGACCCTCGGCAATCATCCCCTTGGGGTTGAGGTTGATGCCGATGAAGCCTACTTTTTTACCGCCAAAATCCTTGATGGTGTAGGGTTGGAACAGGCCGGTGAGGGCGCTACTGCGTAGATTGTAGTTGGTGGTGAGCCACTGAGCTGAGTCGTTACGCAGCTGCTTGGCCAGCTCCTCAACACCGTTGTCGAAGTCGTGGTTGCCAAGTATGGCGATGTCGTAGTCGAGAAAGTTCATCATCTTGTGCTCCACCTCACCCTTGTATAGGTTGAAATAGAGTGTGCCTTGCACGGCGTCGCCGGCGTCGATAAGCAGTACATTGTCGTTACGCTGTCGTATGCTGTCGAGTAGCACTTTGCGGCGCAGTATGCCGCCGTTGCCTTTGTCGTCGGGGTCGATCTGCGAGTGGGTGTCGTTGGTGGCTACGATCACTAATTTTTCGCCACTGAAAGCCGTTAGTGTTAATGCGCTTAGTGCCACGGAGCATAATATGCGATGCAGTTTCATGATTTCATGCTTGGGTTAAGGGATAATTATGCTACGAATGTACATAGAATTTTTGAAAAAAGCACCCCATCCGACGGGCTGCATAAATTTTTTTGAAAAAAAGTGGGAAAAAATTTTGCAGGTTGAAAATTACAGTATACTTTTGCGGTGTCATAGTGTGATAGTACACTAATGCACTAATCAACTCATAAACATAAAACGTCTAAACACATAAACAAAAACAATGCTTACAATTAAAGATCTCAGTTTTGGCTACAATTCCAAAATGCCCATCATAAGCGACCTGTCGATGACGGTGGATGGGGGCACGGTGTGCGGCCTCTTGGGGCGCAATGGTGCCGGAAAGTCCACATTGTTATATCTAATATGCGGGTTGCTCAAACCCAGTAAGGGCACAATCGATTACAATGGCCGCACACCTTTCGACCGCAGCGTGCCATTTCTTCAAGATGTATTCATGGTGCCCGAAGAGTTCGGATTACCCAGCGTATCGCTTGACGATTATATAAAGGTGAATGAACCTTTCTACCCCAAGTTTGACCGTGACTTGATGAACCGCTGCCTTGATATTTTCGAGCTTTCACCCAATTTGAACCTTGGCGAGTTGTCGTTGGGGCAGAAGAAAAAAGTCTATATCAGTTTTGCGATGGCATGCAACACATCGCTTGTAGTGCTCGACGAGCCCACCAACGGACTCGATATAAGCGCCAAGCGCAACTTCCGCAAGGTGGTGGTCGAAAGCATGAACGACGACAAGTGCATCATCATCTCTACTCATCAGGTGTACGATGTAGATAAGAT
>CAMWOD010000130.1 GCA_947175715.1 uncultured Porphyromonadaceae bacterium | reverse complement strand
CATTTGACTCCGAGTGAAATTTTCCAGATTTCTATTTTGTCAAATGAGCGTCGACAAACGCTTTTTACTATGTTATCGTCAAATTATTGACTTTGCAAAGATATAAATCTTTTTCTATTCACAAAAATTTATAGTAGCATACTAAAAGGGGGCGGATGGGACAACGACGTGCTATATGAGGATGTCGATGGATGATTTTCGACATCGTTTGCTACCCGCCATCCGCCCGCAATGGCACGAAATCCAGCTATAAAAAAATCGTCCGCGACTTATCGTAACGGACGATTTTTTGTATATGTGTTTAAGTGTTTTGAGTTTAGAGGAGCGAGACTGAGCGGGCTATGAATTGGCTGAGGGCTTCGCCACGGAGGAGTCCGTTGCCCAATAGAGCCAAGTCAATTAATTGCTTAACAAGTGGCTGAGTTGAGGCGTATTCGGTGATAAGCTTCTCCTGCTCAGCACGCAGCTCATTGACACGTGCTTCGAGGTCGTTGCTACGCTTCTTCTCGTCATCGTCGAGCTTGCCATCTTTGGCATTGTCACGAATCTCGGTGATTGCCTTGTTGGCAGCCTCTACTTCAGTTTCGAGCGGTGTAATCTTGTCGGCAAGAGCCGTAGTGGCAGCATCGCGCACTTTCTCAACAAGCGGTTGCTCGGTATTGACGATAAGGTTGTAGCTGTCGGGTAGCTCGCCATAGAAGCTCATGCCAGGCTGCATCTCGGCCATCGACTTCATGCGTCGCATATACTCGTTCTGAGTGATCACAATCGGTGAGTCGGTAGGCTTGAGGGCTTCGAACGATACGAGAAATTCGGCCTTCTCAACCTTAGGTGTCTGTGAGCGGAAGATCGTGGTGAGAATGTTGCGCTGAGTGGGTGTGAGAAGTACCGCCTTCTTATCCTCCTTAGCGATAAGATTGTCAATAATATCGGAGTCGACACGCACGAAGTGAGATTTCTCAAGCGTCTGTTCAAGCAGACCTATGAAGTGCTGGTCGAGCTGGCCATCCATAACCAATACAGAGTAGCCACGATCGATTGCACCCTTAATATACTGATACTGAGCGGTAGTGTCGGTGGTGTAAAGATAGATTATGTCGCCATCCTTATTGGTCTGAGTGGGCTCAATCAGAGTCTTGTATTCGTCGAGAGTGTAGTATTTGCCCTCGGTGTCTTTAACGAGTACAAACTTCATGGCAGCGTCGGCAAACTTCTGGTCGGTCAACATGCCATATTCAATAAATATCTTGATATCGTCCCACTTCGATTCGAAATCAGACCGGTTGGTCTTGAAGATGTCCTCAAGACGCGATGCCACCTTCTTGGTGATATAGCTTGATATCTTCTTGACAGCAGTATCGGCCTGGAGATAAGAACGAGACACATTAAGAGGTATGTCAGGTGAGTCGATGATACCCTGCAGGAGCATCATAAACTCAGGCACTACACCTTCTACCTGGTCGGTAACATACACCTGATTGCTATAAAGCTGGATGCGGTTGCGGCCCGGGTCGATATTGTTCTTGATTTTTGGGAAGTACAGAATACCGGTGAGGGTGAAGGGATAGTCGACATTTAAGTGAATCCAGAAAAGGGGATCGTCTTGACCGGGATAGAGCTCATGGTAGAAGCGCATGTAGTCATCGTCGGTGAGGTCGGCGGGCTTTTTCATCCATGCCGGCTCCATGGCGTTGATCACGTTGTCGCGGTCGGTGTCGACATACTTGCCATCCTTCCATTCCTGCTCCTTGCCAGAGATCACGGGCACGGGGAGGAATCGGCAATATTTCTTGAGGAGTGCGTCGACGCGCGATTGCTCGAGGAATTGCTTATCGTCCTCATCGATATACAATATTATATCAGTACCGCGGTCGGTTTTGTCGCACGGCTCCATAGTGTATGCAGGGCTACCGTCGCAAGTCCACTGCACAGCCTCAGAGCCTTCCTTCCATGACAAGGTGCGGATCTGAACCTTTTTAGCTACCATGAATGCTGAGTAGAAGCCCAATCCGAAGTGGCCAATTATGGAGTTGGCGGTATCTTTATACTTCTCAAGAAATTCTTCTGCTCCTGATAAAGCTATCTGATTGATATATTTGTCGACATCGTCGGCAGTCATACCGATGCCTCGGTCGCTAATTGTAAGTGTACCAGCTTCCTTATCGATTGTGACACGCACATCGAGCTTGCCTAACTCACCTTTAAATTCGCCAAAGGAGGCAAGAGTTTTAAGCTTCTGGGTAGCGTCGACAGCGTTAGACACCAACTCACGAAGAAATATTTCGTGGTCGCTGTATAGGAATTTTTTTATTACCGGGAAGATGTTCTCGGTGGTTACTCCAATATTTCCTGATTGCATAGTAATATAGTTTTAAGTTTTATATTATAACAATCAGCAAGGAGCGTGCCAAACCGATTTATGGCTAAATTGTCATAAATTTGGTTAAGCTACATGACAAATTTTCAGTTATGCAAGTTCTTGAGCCAAATAAGTAGAAGTGGGAGATGAACCTGCAGCAATCTGTTCAGGGGTACCTTTGGCAACGATCGTACCACCATTCTTACCACCTCCGGGGCCCATGTCGATAACCCAGTCGGCCGATTTTATCACATCGAGATTATGCTCAATCACCACTACGGTATTGCCACGGTCGACAAGACGGTTGAGTACACCCAGTAGTACCTCAATGTCGTGGAAATGGAGGCCAGTGGTAGGCTCGTCAAGGATAAACATAGTGCGCCCTGTGTCGCGCTTAGCCAACTCTGTGGCGAGTTTGACACGCTGATTCTCTCCTCCCGAAAGTGTGCTCGATGGCTGTCCGAGCTTGATATATCCCAGTCCTATATCCTGTAGCACCTTGATTTTTGAGAGAATCTTCGGATGTCCGGCGAAAAACTCAACAGCCTGGTTGATTGTCATATCAAGAACGTCGGCTATTGATTTGCCACGGTAACGTACTTCAAGGGTTTCGCGGTTGTATCGGCGTCCTCCGCAGGCTTCGCACGGTACAAGTACGTCAGGGAGGAAATTCATCTCAATGGTACGATAACCATTGCCACCGCACACCTCACAACGGCCACCACTTACGTTAAAAGAGAATCGACCAGGACGATATCCGCGTATCTTAGCCTCAGGTAATTCTACGAAAAGTGAACGTATATCGGAGAATACACCTGTATAAGTAGCTGGATTGGACCTCGGCGACTTACCCAAAGGTGACTGGTCGACGGTAACAACCTTGTCGATATTGTCCAGACCTTCAATTGATTGGTAGGGTAGGGGCTGGGTATGTGAACGGTAGAATTTTTGGCTCAAGATGGGTTGAAGCGTACCATTGATAAGCGATGATTTGCCGCTCCCCGATACTCCGGCTACGCAAATGAATTTGCCTAAGGGAAACTCTACGTCTACCGATCGCAGATTGTGCCCCGTACAGCCAATAAGTTTCAGCGTTTTACCAGTGCCTTGACGACGACTCTCGGGCACTGCAATTTTCTTTTCTCCATTAAGATACTGGGCAGTAAGCGTATCGGTTGCAAGCATCTCTTTGGGTGTGCCCTGAAACACTACTTCGCCACCTTTTCGTCCGGCTTTAGGACCGATGTCGACCACATAGTCTGATTCGACCATCATTTCCTTGTCGTGCTCTACCACGATCACGGTGTTGTTGGCATCACGCAGATGTTTAAGCGAGTTAATGAGTCTGAGATTATCACGCTGGTGCAGACCAATAGATGGCTCATCGAGGATATACAGCACGTTGACCAGCTCCGATCCGAGTTGAGTGGCCAAACGTATGCGTTGACTCTCACCGCCCGACAGTGAAGCAGAGCTGCGATTGAGCGAAAGATACTCTAAGCCTACATCAATCAAGAATCGTAGACGTGAGTTGATTTCTTTAAGAATCTCATGAGCCACAAGAGCTTGAGTAGGAGAAAAAAGTGTTTCTGCGTTTTTAGTCCACTCGTATAGGTCGGCAATATCCAGTCGGGAAAGGTCGGCTATATTTTTATCTCCAATGAAATAATGTAATGCTTCCTTGTTGAGGCGATCACCATGACATTCAGGGCACTCGGCTTGCGAATAAAACTGACCGCTCCATTTTTGAGCTGAAACCGATGCGTCGTCGCTCTGTTGCATTTCGATATACTTGATCAATCCTTCATATGATAGAAAGTAATTGGACGTCGACATCGTCTCATTCTTGATTGGGAGTCGTTCGGGAGTGCCGTTGAGGATGTCAGACATCGCCTCATCCGAGAGCTGGCTGATAGGTGTGTCGAGTGTAAAACCATATTTCTCACAGATGGCTTGTATCTGCCAGAAAATCATGGAGTTTTTGTATTTTCCTAATGCGACTATACCACCTTCGCGTATCGATAGATTGGGGTTGGACACAAGCTTCTCACGATCGATGATATTGACATATCCCAGGCCCTTACAGCATTCGCAGGCTCCTTGGGGTGAGTTGAAGGAGAAGTTGTGGGGTGCCGGCTCGCGATAGGATAATCCTGTTTCGGGGTCCATCAGGAGTTGGCTGTAATGCCCCATGGTATCGGCCTCGACATCGTAGAT
>CAMWOD010000129.1 GCA_947175715.1 uncultured Porphyromonadaceae bacterium | reverse complement strand
GGGAGACACTATAAGTGAGGATAAACGTCGTCGCAGCGGTCGCCCAATGATAAAACTGTTTACCCTCAACGACCGATACCGTTTCCGCCGCGAGCTCTTTGGTAATCTCGATGCAGCAATGGCCGAAGCACTCGACACCTTATCGATGATGGACGATATTGGCCAGGCACGCGCTTATCTTGAGGATGATCTGTGTTGGGATATGACGTTGCCCGAGGTTGAGGAGTTTGTTGTAGCCATCACACCTTACTATTCATCGAGCAGGTCATGAGCGGGACAATGTATATGGTGCCCACGCCTGTGGGCAATCTGAGCGATATGACTCCGCGAGCCATCGAGGTGTTGCGCCAATGCTCATTGGTGCTTGCCGAGGATACCCGTACCAGCAGCACGGTGATGCGCCACTTCGGCATCGACACGCCGATGATGAGCCACCATAAGTTTAATGAGCATGCCACACTCAGGCCCATTATCGACCGTCTGCTTGCGGGGGAAGATATAGCGCTTGTGAGCGATGCCGGTACTCCTGGTATCTCCGACCCCGGATTTCTGTTGAGCCGTGAGTGTCGTCGCAATGACATTCCGGTAGTAACCCTACCCGGTGCTACTGCTTTTGTGCCAGCACTGGTAAGCTCAGGTCTACCTTGCGACCGTTTCACATTCGAGGGATTTCTTCCCCCCAAGAAGGGACGAGCCACCCGACTGGCCGAACTGGCCCAAGAGCCGCGCACTATGGTGATATACGAGTCGCCGCTGCGGCTTGTAAAGACGCTGAAGGAATTGGCCCAATACATGGGGGGCGACCGATTGGCATCGGTATCGCGCGAAATCTCAAAGCTGCATGAAACTACGGTGAGAGGCACAATCGACGATCTAATATCGCACTTCACTGAAAACAATCCTCGAGGAGAAATCGTTATAATTTTGTCAGGCTTAAGTGTCGAGACAGAACGACGAATTCATGTCAATAAGTATAAAGACCGCAATGAGTCGTAGCAACTATTTATTAACTTAAACTCCTTGATTTCAAGATGAAAAAGCTTGTTTTTGCACTACTTCCCATGATGGCTGTTATGACCTCATGCGATAATTCAGGTAGCTCGTCAAACGACAATGACAATGAAAACAAAGCCGTGCTCGACTCGCTGCGTGCAGCCGTGGCTCAACGTGACTCACTACTTCAATTTGTATCAGAGGTGAGCTCAGGTATGGATCAACTCCTCTTTATACAGGGCGACATGGACAATATTGCTCTGATTAATGAGTCGCCCGAACGCAAAGCCCAGTTCAGCGAGCAAGTTGGGCGCTTGTCTTATCAGATGCAGCGTAACAAGGAGCGTCTGGCTGAGCTCGAAAAGCAGCTCCAGGACTCTAAATCGTCTAATGCTACGCTGCTCAGCTCTATTGCAACGCTGAAGAAGCAGATAGCAAGCCAGGAGGCGCTAATCCAGTCGCTTACACAGCAACTTGATGCAGCTGGTGTAATCATCGCTAACCAGTCGGAGCAGATTGACTCGCTCAACACCACTGTGGTTGACATCACCGAGCAGCGCAATATTGCCGAGGAGCGCAGCTCACAACTCAATGCCGAGCTTAATAAGTGCTACTACGTGTATGCCACGAAGGACGAGCTGAAGAAGAACAACATTATTGAAACCGGATTCTTGAGAAAGACCAAGATTCTGCCTGACGACTTCGAACAGCAGTTCTTCATGACTGCCGACAAGACTACCCTCACCACCATCAATACCCACGACAAGAAGGCGAAGGTGCTCACTTCACAACCAGCCGACTCCTACGTGATAGAAGATGTGAACGGGCAGAAGGTAATCAGAATTACCAACCCCGCACGCTTCTGGGAGAAATCCAACTATCTCGTGATTCAGGTTGACTGACAAAGAGCAATTGCTTAGAAATTGCTATCTTTGTGCCTGGAATCATTGCCAGGAAGAATAAAGCACAGACTCTAAGCATTAATGCACAACGACGCTTATAAACCTTACTTTGTGGAAGTGGTGTTGCCGTTACCCCTCAACGCCACTTTCACTTATCGTGTACCCGAGCATCTGGGCGTGAAGCTGATGCCGGGTTTTCGCGTGATTGTGCCGTTTGGCCGCAAGCGCTATTATACTGGTATTGTGGTGAGCGTCGGGGTAGATGCTCCGGTAGAGTTTGAGGTAAAGGATGTGCTGATGGTGCTTGATGCTCAGCCGATACTACGCCACCCGCAGCTCAACTTCTGGCGATGGATAGCCGACTACTATATGTCGTCGCTGGGCGATGTTTACAAGGCCGCTGTGCCTGCCGGGCTGAAAGTGGAAAGTGAGACTTTCGTGGAGATTAACCCCGACTTCGATCCTTCCGACCTCAGCGCCGACCTCACCGAGCGTGAAGAAGCAATCATCTCATTCTTAAATAAGAAGGGACGGTCGGCCGTGGATTTCATATCGAAGGAGACTGGGCTGCGCAATGTTGAGGCTTCGGTGTCGAAGTTGCTCGACAAGGGTTTGGTAGTTGTCTCGGAGAAGATGGTGGAGCGTTACCGTCCACGCAAGGAGAAGCGTGTGCGGCTCCTATTTGACACCACCGATGATGCCGCCCGGCGAAGGGCTTTTGAGGATGTTAAGGGTGCTCCTAAGCAAGAGCAGATGCTATTGACGCTTGTGCAGCTCATCGATACGCAGCGCCGTCAGGGTGAAACCCTCGATGTGAAGCGCGAGGTGCTGCTTGAGCGATCGGGGTGCCTGTCAACTATTCTGCAGTTGCTGGTGAAAAAAGGTCTCGCCGAGGTGTTTTCGCACGAGGTAAATCGGTTTGCTTGTGATGAGGTGGCCGAGGTGACATTGCCCAAGCTTAGTGAGGCTCAGTCGACAGCACTGTCGCAAATACATGAATCGTTTACCGACCATGGTGTCACACTGCTACATGGAGTCACCTCGAGCGGCAAGACGGAGATATACATGCACCTCATTGACTTCGTGCTGCGTCAAGGCAACCAGGTGCTGATGCTCGTGCCCGAGATAGCTCTCACCACTCAGCTCACACGTCGATTGCAGCGGGTGTTCGGGCGGCGAGTGCTGATATATCACTCAAAATTCTCCGACAATGAGCGCGTGGATATATGGCGACGGTTGCTCAACTCCACCGAGCCGTGTGTGGTGCTCGGAGCAAGATCAGCGCTGTTTCTGCCGTTTGCTCACTTGGGCTTGGTGATAGTTGACGAGGAGCATGAGTCGAGCTATAAGCAATATGACCCGGCGCCCCGCTACAATGCTCGCGACTCGGCCATAATGCTTGCGTCGATGCATGGTGCCAAGACCCTGTTGGGCTCGGCAACCCCATCGATCGAAACGTATTATAAAACCAATACAGGTAAATGGGGTAGGGTGGACCTCACCGAGCGCTATGGCGACGCTGTGCTGCCGACGATTGAGATTGTCGACATGCAGCGTGTGCGCAGGCAGCATGCCACTGCCGGTGCTTTTTCTCCTGCCTTGATTTCGCAGGTGAGACAGTCGATAGCTCATGGCAAGCAGGCCATACTCTTCCACAATCGCCGCGGTTATGCGCCGATGGTGAGGTGCAAACAGTGTGCCTGGGTGCCCAAATGCTCCAATTGCGACGTGTCGCTCACCGTTCACCGTCACCACAACGCATTGGTGTGCCACTATTGCGGAGCTGTTTACCCACTCCCCACTGAATGCCCCCAGTGCCACGAGCACGATATCGACCACTTGGGGTATGGCACAGAGCGCATAGAGGAGGGAGTCGACCAGCTATTTGCCGACACCCGCATGTTGCGCATGGACCTCGACACCACACGCAACAAAGACTCCTACGAGCGCATCATCGACGAGTTTTCGACCCACAAGGCCGATCTGCTCGTTGGTACGCAGATGGTGACAAAGGGGCTTGACTTTGGCGACGTGGAGGTGGTGGGTGTGCTCAATGCCGACCAGGTGATACACTATCCCGATTTCCGCTCCTCCGAGCGTGCGTATAACATGCTGGCGCAAGTGTCGGGACGTGCCGGGCGTCGTAGCGACTCACCGGGAAAGGTGATAGTGCAGACGGCTGATACGTCGCATCCTGTGATACGTCATCTTGCGGCCCACGACTATATGGGGTACTATAATGAGGAGCTGTCGCAGCGACATGCCTTTATGTACCCGCCGTTTACCAAACTGATATTTGTATATCTACGCCACCGCGACAATCAGACGGTGGAGCACCTTGCAGTGGAGCATGCCAACCACCTTCGCACGCTCTTAGGCAACCGCGTGTTTGGCCCTGAAGAGCCGGCAATCGGCCGTGTGCAGCAACTATATATCCGCAAGATAATGGTGAAGATCGAAAATGGCATTTCCCCCTCACGAGTCAAAGCCGCCCTCAACGCAGCGCGCCACCAGCTGCTCACCTCCCCCGCCTCCCGCGGCCTCATAGTCCACTACGACGTCGACCCGATGTGATTCCCTCTCATCCCCTCTAAGAGCCTTAAAGACCTTAAAGACTTTAAAGGCTTTACCGCCATTAAGGACAGAATGAGCCGTTCCTGTATATTTTTCACTCAAATTCCAATTATACA
>CAMWOD010000128.1 GCA_947175715.1 uncultured Porphyromonadaceae bacterium | reverse complement strand
GTGAAGGCTGAGTCGCTTGAGGCTCCGGCTCTGATAGGACATTCGTTCGGAGGCAGGGTAGGGATCCTATATGCTTCGTGCAACAAGGTGTCAAAGTTGGTGCTTGTCGACGCGGCGGGGATAAAGCCCAAGCGTAAGCTGTCGTATTATTATAAGGTTTATTCCTACAAGCTGATGCGCCGGCTGGCCGAATTGACAATGCCCAAAGACAAGGCTCGGAAATTTGTGAATAAACAGCGTGCCAAACGCGGCTCAAGCGATTATGCCAATTCATCGGCGATGATGCGTGCTATCCTCTCGAAAGTGGTAAATGAGGATCTTAAATCGGTGATGCCATCGATCAAAGCACCTACACTACTTATTTGGGGCGAAGATGATACTGCCACACCTATTAGTGACGCAAAATTGATGTCGCAACTCATTCCCGATGCCGGGTTGGTAAGCTTCACAGGATGCGGTCATTACAGTTTTCTGGACAATCCTGTGCAATTTGCCGCGGTGCTCCGTCGCTTTTTGACCGATAACAACTAATGATGTATGAAAATTGATTTGATTTTAAGCTTGATATTGCTGCTGGTGTGGTGCTTCGACGCAGGCATGGTATTTGGGCGCCAGCTTATGATGTTTCAGCAAAACTCATATTTCCCTTCGCGGTATTGGAAGTGGTATAAGACTTCACAGGAGAGTACCAACTATGGAAATTTAGCAATAATTATTGCATTTCTGATCCTGTTGGTTTATGCCATGCCTTACACGTTGGGGTCGCTGATAGCTATCTGCATACTGCTGGTACAGGGTATACAGTTGGCTCGGAAGAAATATAAGAAACCGCTCGTTTACACTCGCCGTGTGCAGCGATTACTATGCACGATGATGGCGATATCGGTCGTTATGGTTGTGCCAGTAGCATTATTCTGTGGATCTATTGAACTGGCCTGTCGTATAGCCGTGGGTGTTTTGGCGTTGTCTCCATTGGTGATGATGGCGGCTTACTATATACTGGTTCCTGTGGAGCGCAATATCAACAAGGGGTTCTACAACGATGCTAAAAAGCGCCTCGAATCGATGCCCGAACTGAAGATAGTGGGTGTCACCGGTAGTTACGGCAAGACAAGCACAAAGCACTATCTGCATCGCATCCTCTCGGAACAGTATGACACGCTGATGACTCCGGGATCATTCAATACCACAATGGGTGTGATTCGCACGATACGCGAGTATCTTAAACCCTACAATGAGGTGTTTATCGTGGAAATGGGCGCCAAAAATCTTGGCGACATCAAGGAGATATGCGATCTTGTGGCACCTCAATATGGCATCGTTACAGCAGTGGGTGAGCAACATTTGGAGTCGTTCAAGACTATCGGGAATGTGCAGCATACCAAGTTTGAACTTATCGACTCACTACCTGCCGACGGCCTGGCTGTGGTAAACAATGACTTCCCTTACGGCGCCAACCGCACTGTCGACAACGTCCGCTGCATGCGCTATGCTGTAACAAATACTGAGGGCGCCGACTATGTTGCTAAAGATATACGATACACACCCCGCGGCACCCAGTTCACCGTGGTAAGCCGCGATGGTTGGGAGTTACCTCTTACCACGAAGCTCGTTGGAGAGTGTAACGTGTCAAATCTAATCGGTGCGGTCATCATAGCTCGAGCTTTAGGCGTTCCCGACAATAAGATACAATATGCCGTGGAGCGTATAGAGCAGGTGGAACATCGACTTAACATGAAGCAAACCCCTGGCGGGCTTACGATAATCGATGATGCTTATAATTCCAATCCGTCGGGATCGCGCATGGCTCTCGAAGTTCTCGGAGCTATGACCCAGGGTAAGCGCATTGTTATCACCCCCGGCATGATAGAACTTGGCGACAAGCAGGCCGAATATAATATGCAATTAGGTCGCCATATAGCCGCCAATGCCGACCTTGCGATAATTGTGGGACATTACAACCGCGAAGCTATACTTTGCGGCCTTGAAGTTTCCGGTATGCCATCCGATCAGGTTTATGCCGTTGATACGTTCACACAAGCTCAGGAGCTGCTCGCACAGCAGGCACAGCGCGGCGATACCGTGCTCTACGAAAACGACCTGCCCGATACATTTAAGTAAAAATACGAAATAACACTATCTTCATATCATATTAACACAGTTATGAAAACCAACATAGGAGTATTCTTTGGTGGTCGTTCCACCGAGCATGAAATATCAGTAATATCGGCCAATCAGGCCATGGCGGCTATCAACCGCGATCGTTACAACGTCACCCCGGTTTATATCTCAAAGCAAGGGAAATGGTATACAGGCGAAGCGTTGACCGACGTAGCCAACTTCCGCAATCTGCCTGCGCTACTCGAAAAGTGCGAGCAGGTGTATATGGAGCCTGTTTACGACGATTACAATCTGTACCGCTCAAAGAAGAAGATGTTCGGCTCCAACGTGGTGACCAAGCTCGATGTGGTGATTCCCGTGCTTCACGGATCTAATGGCGAGGATGGCATCTTTGAGGGTGTACTCGAATCTACAGGTATCCCATTCGCAGGCTGCAACACTCTGTCATCGGCCAACGGTATGGATAAAATCACCATGAAGATGATACTCCAGGCATGCGACATACCTGTAGTCGACTATATATGGTTTACCGACAAGCAGTGGTTTGCCCAGCGCGACAAGCTTGTAGAGCAGATTGAGTCGACCATCGGCTATCCTGTGATTGTGAAGCCTGCCAACCTCGGATCGTCGGTAGGAATCGGTCGCGCCACTACACGCGAGGAACTGCTCGACCGAGTGGAGGATGCTTCGCGCTATTCAACCCGCATCATCGTGGAGGATATGGTGGAAGATCTTCAGGAAATCAACTGCTCGGTGCTCGGCGACTGCGACGAGTATCAGACCTCGGTGCTCGAAGAACCTATCAAGTCGGGAGAAATCCTCTCATATCAGGACAAATACATGGGTGGTACCAAGGGCGCTAAAGGCATGCAGGCATCGCAGAAGCGCATTCCAGCCGATCTGCCCGAAGATGTGACCAAGCGCATACAGTTTCTCGCCGGCGAGACTTTCCGCGTGCTCTCGTGCCACGGAGTAAGCCGTGTCGACGTGATCCGCGACCGGAAGGATGGTGCCATCTACGTCAACGAAATCAACACCATCCCTGGCTCACTCTCATTCTACCTATGGGAAGCTACTGGTCTGCCGTTTACCAAACTGATGGACCGTCTCGTAGCATTGGCCGTAAAGCGTAAGCGTGAGCAGTCGATGAAAACCTTCTCCTTCGACCAAAACATCTTTGCCCTCGGCGGCGGAACCAAAGGCGGTATCAAAGGCGGCAAACTCAAATAACCAACCGCTTTAACACTCCCACATATTTTTGGGGGGAGGTACGCAGTGATAAATAGTATTAGGAGGTAAGCACCCATCATAGGCGCTTACCTCCTTTTTTGTCTATAATGAACCTCACTATGGTCGCATATAGTTGATCATTGTTCTTCCAAATGGTTAAGATGTGGATGAAGGGACCGGCTACTACGTAGCCGAGGGATTAGGGTAGGGCTTCACATTCCCACAAGCTTCGAGCACCTGATGGCGCTCTCGCATGTGTCTAACTTGACTCGCAGCTATGCTGCGCAACGCCCCAAGTGCTACGCACTGTGACGTTTCTCCACATCAGAATTTTGTGTTATCGCTTTTAAGTTTTCTATTTTATTGATTAAAGTAATTGGGGATAGATGATACCTATATGGCTGCGGAAGTGTTGACAACGGATTGGTGGTCGCTTGGCGACCGTAAGACGCAGCAGATCTGCGGGTCATGTTAGGCCCATGCAAGAGCGGTGTAACTGCGCGCAGCTTGGGTAACGATGTTGTATCCCACACCCTCACGGCAGCATAGCTGCCGGTCGGAAGTAAAAAAGAAGAAGGCCGGGAAGTGTTTCCTGGCCTTCTTTGTGTATTGAGGTGTTAGGGGATTATTCGGCGGGCTGGAGGAGAACGATCTGGTAGTTGTTCTGATCGAGGAGCTGCTTCATGTAGTTTTGAACGTCGGCTACGGTCAGGGCGTTGACTGCTTCGATGTTACCGTTGAAGGTGTCGATGCCGCTGAGGGCTGCGTCGGTCATGGCTGAGAGCCAAGAGTTGTTGACTTCCTTATTCTCGGTGTACTGCTTAACGAGATATTCCTGCACTGCTTTCAGCTCGTCGGCAGTAATGTTGTTGGTCATGGCTTGTAGCTCGTTTTCGATAATTTCGAGTACCTTGTCGGTCATCTCGGGCTTCATGGGGAAGGGGATGATGAAATTGGCGGTGTTGGCACCTTCGTAATCAAGACCACCCTGGGCAAAGATTGAGTAGACTGCGCTTTCTTTCTCGCGCACATTTTCGAGGAGTCGCTTTGTGAGAATTTGGGTGGCTGCCGAAGCTACATTTTTGTTCTTGATGTTGTAGGGTATTGCTCCAGTGACGGCGATAGCTGCCCAAGTTTGGGGTGTCTCCATCTTCATTGTCTCGACATGCTTTTCGCGACCCGTGCGAATCTCAATAGCGGGATTCCATTCTACGGTAGTAACTACTGTGCCTGGATCGGCGGGAAGT
>CAMWOD010000127.1 GCA_947175715.1 uncultured Porphyromonadaceae bacterium | reverse complement strand
TTGCACACCTACTCAATACGTCTTTGGCCACGGA
Source organism: uncultured Porphyromonadaceae bacterium (assembly GCA_947175715.1). Classification (GTDB taxonomy): domain Bacteria; phylum Bacteroidota; class Bacteroidia; order Bacteroidales; family Muribaculaceae; genus JAJPXC01. The sequence goes on along the minus strand of CAMWOD010000127.1, from coordinate 4,606 downwards.
GCCGAGATGCAGGTAGGGGAATTGGCTCGTAGCAACGGGTGGAAGAAGTTAGCCATAGTAATAGGTCAGGGATCGGTAAAGCGTTCGGGTCTGCTCGATCGTGTTTATCAATCGCTTGATAACGCAGGAGTGGCCCATTTACTGATAGAAGGGGTGAAGCCCAATCCCGACGATGTGCTCGTGCGTGAGGGTATAGTGATCTGCCGCGAGCAGGGCGTCGACGCTCTGATAGCTGTGGGTGGCGGTTCGGCCATCGATACTGCTAAGGCTATTGCCGCTGGTGCTTTGTACGCAGGTGATTTCTGGGACTTTTATATCGGAAAAGCCATCGTTGAGAAAGCTCTGCCTGTAGGTGTGATTCTTACAATTCCCGCAGCCGGAAGTGAAGGGTCGGGAAATTCTGTGATTACCAATACGGCTACAAATCAGAAGATAAGCTTGCGCACCGACGTGGCACTTCGTCCCAAATTCGCATTGCTCAACCCTGAGTTGACATTTACACTTCCTCCCTATCAGACGGCCAGTGGTATTGCTGACATGATGGCACACATCATGGAGCGCTATTTCTCACCTACTACTGATGTGGAGGTGACCGACCGTATAGCCGAGGGAGTGCTGCAGGCAATAATAGAGGAGGCCCCCAAAGTGATGGCCAATCCTACCGACTACCAATCGCGTGCCAATATCATGTGGGCAGGCACGATGGCTCATAATGGGATATGCGGATGCGGCAGAAAGGAGGACTGGGTGTCGCACTTCATGGAGCATGAGATTTCGGCACTGTATGGCGTAACACATGGAGCGGGCCTCGCTGTGGTGTTCCCTGCATGGCTCACTTTCATGGCCGATCACAAGGTGGAAAAGGTAGCTCAGTGGGCTCGACGCGTATTCCACTGCACCGACCATGACGATCGCACGGCTGCACTTGAGGGTATCTCGGCCTTAAAAGCATTTTTTTGTAGACTTGGGCTACCTGTCACATTCGCTGAGTTGGGAGTGGTAAATCCCGATATCCCAGCGTTGGTGCACAACCTGCATGTTACCAAGGGTGATGTGATAGGTGGATATATGCCTCTGACATCTGTTGAAACAGAACAAATTTACCGATTGATGCTCTGATGAGAATAGAACGGTACACATCGGCATGGCGTGATTCGTGGGATGAGTTGGTCGACCGGTCAACGCAAGGCACATTTCTGTTTAAGCGAGACTATATGGAGTACCATGCCCAACGTTTTACCGACTTCTCTCTATTGGCATTCGATGATAAAGAGAGGTTGGTAGCCGTTTTGCCTGCGTCGGTAAATATGCCCGACAATACACTCGTATCGCATGGAGGTTTGACGTATGGGGGTTGGATTACCGACCCTAAACGTGTTAACGCCAACGTGATGTTAGAGTTCTTTGAGTTGTCGCTCAGTTATATCAGGGCGCAAGGTATCATGCGACTCATATATCGTCCGGTTCCCACCATTTATCACCGCTATCCGGCTCAGGACGATCTGTACGCTTTATTCCGTTGCGGCGCTAAAATTAATGCGGTAAATATTTCAAGCACTGTTGACCTAAAGCATCCATTGCCTTTCGACAACAATGCCAGGCGCTGTGCCAAGTATGCCACAGCTGCCGGCGTTACCGTTGATGACTCACGCACATTGGCTGAGTATTGGCCGGTTCTTTCAGGGATGCTCAAAGAGAAGTATAACACCACCCCAGTGCATTCTATTGAAGAAATCGAACTGTTGATGCATCGATTCCCTGAAAATATAAAGCTACATTGTGCGATTGATTCATCGGGAACCGTTGTGGCTGGGGTACTGGTATACCTTACCGACACTGTGGCCCACTGCCAGTACATCGCAGCTTCATGCAAAGGTAAAGAGCTCAAAGTATTGCCCTTGTTATTCCAACATCTTATTCAAGTATATACACCGCTGGTTGACTATCTTGACTTCGGCACTTCAAACGAAGATGGTGGTCTTTATCTCAACGCCGGACTACTACGCCAGAAAGCTGGCATGGGAGGCCGTGGTATAGCTTACACCAGCTGGGAAATAATTCTGTAATAGTATGAACACACAATCAAAAGTAACAAAAGAGATGGCACTTGCTTATCATAGGCAGGGCCGACCAGGAAAAACCGAAGTAGTACCAACCAAGCCTTACTCCACCCAGGCCGATTTGGCTTTGGCATATTCGCCGGGTGTGGCATTTCCGTGCAAGGAGATTGAGGCCAACCCCGAAGATGCGTATCTTTATACCAATAAGGGAAATCTTGTGGCTGTGATCTCTAACGGCACAGCTGTGCTGGGTCTTGGTGATATTGGAGCCCTTGCCGGAAAACCTGTGATGGAGGGTAAGGGATTGCTATTTAAAATATTCGCCGGGATTGACTGCTTCGATATCGAGGTGAACGAGACTGACCCCGAAAAATTCATTCAAATCGTAAAGGCGATTTCCCCAACATTTGGTGGCATCAACCTTGAGGATATAAAAGCGCCTGAATGTTTCGAGATTGAGAAACGACTCATAGAGGAGTGTAATATACCGGTGATGCACGACGACCAGCATGGTACTGCCATTATTTCGGCTGCCGGACTGCTTAATTCTCTTGAAATCCAGGGTAAGAAGATTGAGGATATTAAGCTCGTTGTGAATGGTGCCGGAGCGGCTGCTGTGTCGTGTACTCGACTTTATGTGGCTTTAGGCGTAAAACCCGAGAATATTGTGATGTGCGACTCCAAGGGAGTGATCAATACATCGCGAACAAATCTTAATGAGCAGAAGAAAGAATTTGCCACAACACGAACCATTACAACACTGGCCGAGGCGATGGTCGATGCCGATGTGTTCCTTGGTCTGTCGGTAAAGGATGTTGTCACTCCCGAAATGCTTAAGTCGATGGCTCCGCGCCCGATTGTGTTCGCTTTGGCCAATCCCGACCCTGAAATCGCCTACGAAGTGGCAATGGCTACTCGAGATGACATGATTTTTGCTACCGGTCGCTCCGATTATCCCAACCAGATTAATAATGTGTTGGGATTCCCCTACATATTCCGCGGGGCTCTTGACAGCGGTGCAACCGTGATCAATGAGGCTATGAAGCTTGCCGCCGTCAAGGCTATCGCTTCGTTGGCTAAAAAGCCTGTGCCTTCGGTGGTCAATGCTGCTTACAACATGACCAACTTGAAGTTTGGCCGCGATTACATCCTACCAAAGCCTCTTGATCCAAGGCTACTCACCATTGTGGCACCGGCTGTGGCCCGAGGCGCCATGGAGAGTGGAGTTGCGACACGACCCATCACTGATTGGAAAGCATACGATCAGAAACTGCGCACACTTATGGGACACGATACCAAGATCGTGCGCCGCATGACCGATCAGGCCAAGACAAATCCCAAGCGGGTGGTGTTTGGCGAAGCCAATACCGACAATATGCTTAAAGCGGCAGTGTCGGCAAGCGATCAGAATATCTGTCGCCCGATACTGCTTGGCAATGAGGAGATGATAACTAAGCGAGCCAAACGTCTTGGCTTAAATATCGAGGGAATGGAGATTGTGAATCCCCGGCATGATCGTGAAGCAACTCGCCGCGAAAAGTATGCCACTCAATTTGCCCATCGCCGTCAACGCAGCGGCATAACGCTTCCCGAGGCTCAGGAGCTGATGTACGACCGTAACTACTTCGGCAACATGATGGTCGAAGCGGGCGATGCAGACGCTTTTATAGCAGGCACGTATTCAGGCAATGGCTCGGCAGCTCGTATCGCCGAAGAAGTAGTTGGAGTGAGAGAGGGCTTCAAACACTTCGCCACACTGCATATCATTACTACGAAGCGTGGTACATACTTCCTCGCCGATACGATGATTAACCGTAAGAATGACGAAGAGACATTGTACGATGTGACCCGTCTTACCCGAGACGCCGTAGAATATTTTGCTCACGACCCAGTGATGGCAATGGTAAGCTACTCCAACTTCGGTAGCAACAAGGATGCAGAGAGCACATGCGTGCATAATGTGGTGGAGCGCCTTCATAAGGAAAACCCATCGCTACCGATCGATGGCGAGATGCAGGTACATTATGCTCTAAACCGTGAACTGCGCGACTCCACATTCCCATTCTCGCGCATTAAGGGGCGTGACGTAAACACACTTGTTTTCCCCAACCTGAGTGCCGCTAACACAGCCTATAGGCTGATGCTTGAAATGGGAGTGTGCGACGCTATCGGCCCAATTCAGATGGGATTGCGTAAACCAGTGCACTTTATCAACGTTGATGCCGATGTGCGCGATATTGTCAAGCTTGCCACTGTGGCAGTGCTTGATGCAGCCGTGCTTGAGAAGGTGCAACGCGGAGAGGACGTAACCCCGATACCTGATAAATAGCCCAGATGCCGATCGATTTGGCAGTTTCTTGCGGAGTTTTTTACAAATGTGCGGATTTTATTTGCAGTTATACAGCAAAATCCGTACATTTGCACCGCTTTTTAGCATCCCGCCAGTGTGATGGGAAATTAAGAGCAAAAACTTAATTTTGAGTAACACATTTAATTAACTGAATCAATGAAAGTATTCAAATTGGCTGCCGAGCCTCGTGTAGCTC
>CAMWOD010000126.1 GCA_947175715.1 uncultured Porphyromonadaceae bacterium | reverse complement strand
CGACAGATGGTTAACTTTGCGGTCGTTAAAAATCTAAAAATTTATCCATGAGTAGGAAATTGACACTCAAAAATGGGCTTGACCTCGAGCTTGAGGGGGCTGCTCCGGTAGCCAAGCCCAAGAAGATTGCAGTGGCTACAGTGGCTATAGTACCCGATGATTTTCCTGGTTTCACGCCTAAACCAGAGGTCGCCGAAGGTGATAAGGTATTCCCCGGCACCCCTTTGTTTCACGACAAGTGGGCTGATCAGGTGAAGATAGTGTCGCCTGTAGGAGGCACCGTGAAGGGCATAGTGCGTGGCGCTCGCCGCAAGATAGAGCGTATCGAAGTGGATGTCGACACCGCCTCAACAGCATCGGCGACTGCAACCGCGCCGAAGACACGTGAGCAGGCTCTTGACTTCCTCAAGGCTCAGGGACTATGGGCGATGATGCGTCAACGTCCATACGATATCGTGCCTGAAGCCAATGCAATACCTCGCGATATTTTCATCACAGCTTTTGATTCTAATCCTCTGGCCCCCAACTTCGACTTCCTGCTCGAGGGTCATGCCATGTATCTGGCCGAGGGAGTGAGGATATTGAAGCTTATCACCGATGGCCGTGTGTATGTGTCGCGTCGTATTGGCCAGTCGGTAGCCAACATTCCCGGAGCCGAGATGGTCGACATCGACGGTGCTCACCCATCGGGCAACCCCGGTGTGCAGGCCGCAAATATAGCGCCTGTCAACAAAGGTGAGGTAATATTTACGCTTGACGCCTTGACATTGAGCCGCATCGGCGTGGTGGCGCTCACCGGCCACGACGGTGCTTGGATGTCTACGGTTGCTGTAACTGGGTCGGAGGTTCGTATACCCGAATATGTCGACGTTCCGATAGGTGCGCCCCTTAGCGCTATTTTGCACAATAATATTAAGGAGGATTCAGTGCACCATCGTGTCATATCGGGCAATGTGTTCACCGGCAAGAAGGAGAGTCTCGAGGGTTACCTACGCTACCCCTATACCCAGGTGACCGTGATACCCGAGGGTGATGATGTGGCTGAATTTATGGGATGGGCCTCCATGTCTCCCGCCAAAAGTAGCGTGAGCCGTTCATTCCCCGGCCATTTCTTCAGTCGCCGTTTGTCGCCCGACGCCCGATTGATGGGAGGTCGCAGGGCAATGATAATGTCGGGGGAGTACGACAAAGTGATACCAATGGATATTCTCCCCGAATACCTTATAAAAGCCATTATAGCCCGCGATATTGACAAGATGGAGGCTTTGGGTATATACGAGGTAGCGCCTGAGGATTTTGCCGCTGCCGAGTATGTCGATACTTCAAAGCTGCCTCTGCAGCAGATAGTGCGCGATGGTCTTGACTATTTACGCAAGGAATTGAGTTGATTCGCAACTTCAATAAGCTCTAAAACAACTTAAAAACCAAAATTCACAAGATAGTGAAAGCATTAAGAAAATTATTGGATAAAGCCAAGCCTCACTTTGAGCCTGGAGGCCGCCTTAGCGCGCTCCACTCAGTGTTTGAGGGCTTTGAGTCTTTTCTGTTCACGCCCAATACCACATCGACTTCGGGCGTGCACATCCACGACCGCATGGACTCCAAGCGAACCATGATTATCGTGGTGGCAGCGTTAATGCCATGCCTGCTGATGGGTATGTACAACACCGGTTACCAGCATTGGCTGGCTTGTGGTGAGAAGAGTTTCCCATTCTGGACCCTTATGCTGTACGGCTTCCTTGCCGTCCTGCCTCGCATAGTTGTGACCTATGTGGTGGGCCTTGGTATCGAATTTATCGTGGCTCAATGGCGCAAGGAGGAGATACAAGAGGGATTTCTTGTGACCGGCATACTCATACCGCTCATATGTCCGGTTGAGACTCCATTATGGATGCTTGCCGTGGCTACAGCTTTCTCAGTAATATTTGTAAAAGAGGTATTCGGAGGCACCGGCTATAACATATTTAATGTCGCACTGGTGACCCGCGCCTTCTTATTCTTCGCATATCCGGCCAAGATGAGCGGCGACAAGGTGTTTGTAGCCAACGACCCCATACTGGGCATCGGAGGCACAGTGCCCGATGGTTTCACTGCTGCCACACCTCTTGGGCAGATTGCTACACAGAGCGGTGAGGGCGGTGTGCATCTCACAAATATCGTAGGTGATCCGATCACCACATGGGATGCATTTTTAGGCTTGATACCAGGTTCGTTCGGCGAGACTTCTACACTCTGCATATTAATTGGTGCGTTAATTCTACTTGCCACCGGCATTGCAAGTTGGAGGATAATGCTGTGGGTATTCGCTGGAGGAGCGGTGATGTCGCTAATAGCCAATGGATTTGCTACACCCACGTACCCTGCATCGTACCTCTCTCCAGCCGACCAGCTATGTTTGGGAGGGTTCGCCTTCGCAGCGGTGTTTATGGCTACCGACCCTGTTACTGCCGCCCGAACCAACATAGGAAAGTACATCTACGGCTTCATGGTGGGCGTGATAGCAGTGATAATACGAACCTACAACAACGGCTACCCCGAAGGGGCTATGCTTGCGGTACTATTAATGAACGCCCTGGCACCACTTATCGACTACTGCGTGGTGCAGGCCAATATCAACCGACGCATGCGCCGAATTAAAGTAAAGACCAACTGATGATGAACAAGCAAAGCAATACTTACACCATAATCTATATCATAGTGCTGGTGGTAGTGGTGGGCGCCGCACTGGCGTTCACAGCGATGACCTTGCGCCCTCTTCAGCAAGAAAACGCCGACGTAGACAAAATGAAGCAAATCCTGGCATCGGTGGGTGTAGTACCCGATGATGGAAAGGTGAGCGATGAATTCAATAAATACATAGTCGAGTCGTTTGTAGTCAACGCCAAGGGACAACGTGTCGATGGCAATGCCTTCGATGTCAATGTTGAGAAGATGAGCAAGGAGTCGGATAGCTCTAAGCGTGAATTGCCGGTATATGTATGCGATCTCAAGGGTGAGCGCAAATACATTCTGCCGGTCTATGGCGCCGGTCTATGGGGCCCGATTTGGGGCTATGTGTCAATCAATAGCGATGGCACCACCGTATATGGAGCATACTTCGCCCACCAGGGTGAGACTCCCGGACTTGGAGCTGAGATAGAAAAGCCCGAGTTTTCCAATCAGTTCAAGGGTAAGCGCCTATGGATTGATGGGAAATTTCAACCCATTGAGGTGGTGAAAGCCGGACAGAAGCCAGCCAATGGCGCTGACTATGTAGACGGCGTGTCGGGTGGCACCATTACTTCTAAAGGTGTGGGCGCAATGCTCGACAACTGCCTCGCCCCCTATAAAACATACCTCGAAACATTAAGGACTAAATAGCAATGGCTGACAAGATAAACTATAAACAAGTGTTCTTCAATCCGTTTTCGAAGAACAACCCTGTGGTGGTGCAGATACTGGGTATATGCTCAGTGCTTGCAGTTACCGCCAAGTTGGAGCCGGCGATGGTAATGGGCATGTCGGTAATCGCCGTGCTGGCCTTTGCCAACGTTATAATATCGCTGATAAGAAACACCATTCCTACCAATATCCGAATCATCGTGCAGCTGGTTGTGGTAGCCGGTCTGGTAGTTATTGTCGACCAGTTGCTCAAGGCTTATGCCTACGATGTGTCGAAGCAGCTGTCAGTATTTATCGGCCTGATTATTACCAACTGTATACTGATGGGCCGACTGGAGGCTTTTGCCATGGCCAATCGCCCTTGGCCCGCATTTCTCGATGGCGTAGGCAACGGCATAGGTTATGCATTGATACTGGTGATCGTGGGATTCTTCCGCGAGTTGCTTGGCAGCGGTACATTGATGGGTTTTCAAGTGGTTCCTGACTCATGGTATGCCGCCGGATATGTAAATAATGGCCTGATGATACTCCCCCCCATGGCTCTGATAGTGGTGGCTTGTATCATATGGGTGCAGCGTTCACTCAATAAAGATCTACAGGAGGACTAAGCCGATATGGAAAATTTCAACATATTCATCCGGTCGATATTTATCGACAATATGATATTTGCCTACTTCCTGGGCATGTGCTCATTCCTGGCGGTATCTAAGAATGTGAAAACAGCTGTGGGGCTTGGTGTGGCCGTTACGTTCATGCTCGTAATCACACTCCCCATCAACTACCTGTTGCAAACTTACGTGCTCAGCAGCGGTGCTCTGTCGTGGCTTGGCCCGGAGTATGCCGATGTTGACCTGAGCTTCTTGTCGCTCATTATGTTTATAGCCGTTATAGCGTCGATGACGCAGCTTGTGGAGATGGCAGTAGAGAAATACTCCCCCACTTTGTACTCGTCGCTGGGTATCTTCCTGCCTCTTATAGCAGTAAACTGCGCTATCCTCGGAGGCTCGTTGTTTATGCAGCAACGCGACTTCCCTTCGGTGTGGACAGCATTGTGTGCCGGTGGTGGCTGGGGATTGGGCTGGTTGCTCGCCATTGCGGCCATTGCGGCTATACGTGAGCGTCTGGCCACTTACTCCAATATACCCAAGCCTCTGCGCGGCATCGGTATCACCTTCATCATCACCGCATTGATGGGTATTGCATTTATGAGCTTCCTCGGCATCAAAATCTAAAGAAACTTGGACATGAACCTACTCACAATAATATCACTCTCAATGGCCCCGACACTGATAGCCGGGGTGGGCATTTTCCTGATAATAACATTGCTGCTGGT
>CAMWOD010000125.1 GCA_947175715.1 uncultured Porphyromonadaceae bacterium | reverse complement strand
ATGTGGACACTGCTCCCCCTCAAATACCGCCGCGACATCTTCGCCGGCAACGGACAGAGTGGTTCAGGTGGACGATCCTTTGGCAAGGATGGCGACGATGTAATCGTCGAGGTACCAGTAGGCACCGTTGTATTCGATGCCGAGACCGGCGAATATCTCACCGAAGTAACCGAGGACGGACAGGAGGTAAAACTTCTCAAAGGTGGTCGTGGCGGTCTGGGTAACTGGCATTTCAAATCAGCCACCAACCGTACACCCCGCTATGCCCAGCCAGGTGAGCCGGCAGTTGAGCGATCGGTAATACTCGAGCTTAAGTTGCTTGCCGACGTCGGTTTGGTAGGATTCCCCAATGCCGGAAAATCCACTTTGCTGTCAGCACTATCGGCAGCCCGACCCAAAATAGCCGACTACCCCTTCACCACCATGGAGCCACAGCTTGGCATTGTGAGCTACCGCGACAATCGGTCATTTGTGATGGCCGACATACCCGGGATCATAGAAGGCGCAAGCGAAGGCAAGGGACTTGGGCTTAGGTTCTTGCGTCACATCGAGCGCAATGCCGTACTACTGTTCATGGTCCCCGCCGATGCCGAGGATATACGCAAAGAGTATGAGATATTGCTCAACGAGCTTCATCAGTTCAACCCACAGCTATCCGATAAACATCGCATACTCGCCATATCAAAGAGCGATATGCTCGACGATGAGCTTAAAGCAGAAATCGAGAAGTCACTCCCCGACGACATACCCCACGTATTCATATCAGCGGTCACCGGTCAAGGCCTCACCGAGCTTAAGGATGTGCTTTGGGGTGCCATAACCGACGAAAGCAATCAGCTCGCCACAGTCACCATCACCCACCGACCCCTCGACGGACATCACCGTGTGCGCGAGGAAGATGAATTCATATTTACGCCCGAGCCTATCGCCGAGGAAGAGGAATATGAAGACGCTGGTGGAAAGATGCTCGACGAGGATGAGTATGACGACGATTATATGTGGGACGAAGATATTGACCCGGAGAAACTATAGTTTACATCATACTTCGTAGAAATATTTGGGGGCATTCTTAGACCCCGATCCCCAATATTTGTTAACGCTGGGGTCGCGTATCTCTGAGTGATTTTTGCTTTGTAATGAAGGAGCGTAGCAGTGGCTACGTGACTGAAGAACAAGGCAAAAAGCGCCAGAAAGATGCGATCAAAGGTAATTTTATCCGTCTGCTCACAATTGGTAGCTTGCGCAATGTTTCTGTTGCACTTCGTGTAATTCATCTCCTGTTCCAATTCATCACAAATATTTGTATTCTCAGCTGTCTGGGCATAAGTTACTATCGCCTCGGCCAATCGTCATGCATCTGCGTCCGCTTGTTCCGGTCACAATGCAACCGCATTGCTCCCTCACTGCGCAAACACAGATGCATAACGCTTGACCGCCCCAGCGTTAACAAATATTGGGGATCGGGGTCTAAATGCATGCTCCCAAATTTTATTTTCTCCCTGCACGAAATGTGATTACAAAAGCTACGGCTGTAATCAGTGAGAACACCGTGAACACGAGCCATGCCGCAGGCCAGTTGCCCACAAGCAACGACATTTTGGGATTAACCGGCGAGGGTGTCCAGTGACAGAAATAATCAATCACATATCCTGCAAGCACTGTGCCTATCGAAGCACCCACACCATTGGTGAGCATCATCCACAACCCTTGAGCCGAAGCTGTAAAGCGCTTATCAGTAGCACCTTCAAGATATATGGCACCGGCGATATTGAAAAAATCAAATGCTACGCCATAGATAATCATAGAGAAAATCAATAGCCACAGGCCATCGCCAGGATTACCGAGCGCATATGTGCCGAACCGCAGCGCCCATGCCAGCATAGAGACTGTGAGCACCACTTTCACCCCATATCGCTTCATAAAAAATGGCACAAGTAGTACACACACCGCCTCAGCAACTTGCGAAATCGAGGTGAGTAGGGTGGCATTGGCCGCTCCGAATGACGCAGCATATCCATCATCGGCCATAAACGACGTGATAAACGGGCCGGAGAAGCCATTGGTCACTTTCACGCACATTCCCATCAGCATCGAGAATATGAAAAAAACCACAATCTGCGATGAACGGAATATGCTTAACGCTTTCAATCCCATTCGGTCATATAGACTCTCATCGTTGTTATGAGGATTGACGCCGACATCAGGTAACGTTAGGCTATATATGCAAAGCACTAAACTTATAATGGCCGAAACAAGAAATTGCCAGAACTGAAACTGGAATCGATTGGTGCCCGACATTGACATCACGAGCCGACCGTCGTCAATCCCAGCACAGTTGACAAATAGCATTGCCACTATGAAACCAATTGTGCCAAAAATCCTGATGCGAGGGAAGGTGCTCACCGTGTCTTCACCTCCACGCCGCAGCAGTTTAAATATGAGAGAATTGCTCAAAGCCACAGTAGGCATGAAGAACATCGAACTAATAGTAAACGCAAGCGTAAACCACAATGGGGAAGGTTCGTGAGCTGTGAAACCCATCCACCAGCAACACCCCATAGCCACACCAGCGCCTAATTGACACATAGCGAGCAACCGATGAGGAGGCACGTATCGGTCGGCAATAATGCCCACAAGCGCCGGCATAACCAGGCACACAAGCCCTTGGATTGCAAAGAACCATGCTATAAGATAGCCCATACCAGCACTACCCAAGTAGTTGCTCATACTTGTGGGATATGCGCCCCAGACAGCTAACTCCTGGGCGCACATCATCGAAAGCCGTGCCTTAATAAATTTCATCGCAATATCAGCTTACGCTATTATTCGATAGTCAGAACTTTACTGATAAGCCCGCCATTGCCGTAGCCCTCGGCATCGGGAATCCGTTGATTGTTTCGTAGCGCGTAGCTGTGATGTTGTCGACCTTAGTGAAGATAGTGACACTGCACTTTGGAGCTACCTTCCAGTCGTAAGCTACACGTCCGTTGAGCAGCGAGTAGTTTTCTTTCTCCTTACCACCGTTGCGCAATCCCCACACGCTATTTGACTCAAGTGAGAATTGCCAATTGCCCGGGTGATAGTTCACTTGACCGAACAGGCGGTTTTTGGGAGCGTAGAGCACATTATCGGTAGTCCATAGGTAGCTGTAGTTGGCATTCACGCTCCATTGGCTGTTGATGGCGTAGGTACCGTCGAGTTCCACACCCTTGTTACGGAAGCTCCCCACATTCTTATTGGTCATGGGACCGCCTGTGAGTGGATTCTTCTCGGCCACAGTCTGAATCATGTCACGACCGTCGATGAAAAATAGCGACATCCCAGCATCAAGACGTCCATCGAGTAATCGCTGGCGCACCTCCACCTCATAATTCCACATATATTCAGGCTTGAGGTCGGGGTTGTGAGGAGGATACATATATAGTTCCTTAAGATTGGGGCTACGGAAACCCTTACTCCACGAGAATTTTATGGTATTGGTGTTGATGGGGTGGAATATAAATCCCGCCTGTGGCACCAGCATATTGCCAAACTGCGACGAGTGCTGTAGGCGCAATCCGGCATTGATCGACAGCATGTCGTCAACAAATCCTTGCTGAGTCATCAGGTAGCCAGCTATTTCATTGACGTGCTCATCCACGCCGGGCTTGTCGGGAGAGCCGTCGATCATCGAATTCCAGGTGCGACCGCCCCAGTGCTGGAAGTCAACACCTACCGAAGTAACGTTATCCACCCACAGGTCAACGTTCTGATAGGCGTTGATACCCATATTCACATCTTTGGAATGGAAGATATAGTCGCGAGGCACACCTCCGTTGGTGGCAGTACCGTGGGCTGAATATCCATCATTTACATCGTGTCGGCCCCAATTGGTATAGAATTGCAATTGGCCCGAGGTGCGGTTGTAAGTATCATTGACATACACGGCTGCGGTACCTCGCACTATCTTGGTCCACATGTCGAGCAGCGGATCGTCGATAGTTCCAGGATTATGAGGTTTCGTCTCGGTCATTGTGACATTTGCTCCAGCCTTCCAATGCTGGGAAAAGCGGTATTGCAGCGAAGCAAACTGACTGGCAAGCCAAGTGCGGCTATTGTATCCGCTAGAACCATCCGACCGCTCGTAGGTAGCACTTACAAAGGCATTCCATCCCTTGTCATTATATCCCAAGTTGAGTCCGTAGCGTTGAGAGGCATAGCTACCCCACTCAGCTCGCGCACTACCGTTGAAGCCCCGTTGTGTGGCATGCTTGGTGATGATGTTGACCGAACCACCCATAGCGTTGGAGCCGTAGAGCAGTGACGACGGGCCACGCACCACTTCCACCTTGGCCACATCTTCCGAAGTGTAAGTGTCGGCAAGCGCATGGCCAAATATCGACGCCCATTGCGGCTGACCATCAATCATAAACAGCACCTTTGAGCCACCACCTACACCGCGTATGCTCACAGTGCCGGCAGCGCCTCCCGATACGCCATATCCCATGATGCCTCGCTCGGTAACGAAAAATCCCGGCACATGGTTGGCAAGCACCGGCAATATATTAGTCTCCGAACTTTTCTCTATCACTTTATCGTCAATGATGCTTACACTCATCGGCAGCAATTCCGCCGAAATCTTGGGAGTGGCAAACACCTCCACCCTGTCTTTTATACGCATCTCCGAGACCACGAGACTGCTGAGCAGCTCGTATGCCGTCATCGGCGTGAGAAAAAAAAGGGGGGGGGGGGGGGG
>CAMWOD010000124.1 GCA_947175715.1 uncultured Porphyromonadaceae bacterium | reverse complement strand
TTCTACTACTGTGCGAGATGCGTTATCCACTTTAATTTCGCTGGCTTTGCCGGTTGCGTTGTTTACTTCTTTCATAATCTATTAGTTAAAACGTTAAATTCAATTATTTGTCTGATATTTTCTGTCTATTGACTTTATATGAATTTAACACTTTAGAGCTGCATAAAGTTCACCCCGAAATATCATCAATCGCGGCAAAAGCTTAATGCGAGGTAAAGTTAATAATTTTTCTGCGAATCAATGGCCACTTTACCAATAAAAGTGCGCTACATCGAATTTGCCAGTCATTTTGCGTACATCCAATTAAATTCTATTAACATCGGTGAGCATCATATGATAGCGCAATTAATGTAACTTTGTGGTGATTATGGAAAAGATATTACCTCCACTGGCCGAGCGTATGCGTCCGCACACCCTCGACGACTATATAGGACAAGAGCATCTCGTAGGCCCCGACTGCATACTGCGCCGCATGATTGAGTCGGGCAAAGTTGCGTCATTCATTCTTTGGGGTCCCCCGGGAGTAGGCAAGACCACGCTTGCCCGCATCATTGCCAACACCACAAAATCGCCGTTCTATACACTGAGTGCCGTAAGTGCCGGCGTAAAAGACGTGCGCGAGGTAATTGACCGATGCGCCGCCGACGCCCGTAGCATGTTCTCTCAAGGGAGGCCGATACTGTTCATCGACGAAATCCACCGCTTCAGCAAGTCGCAGCAGGACTCGCTGCTGGGAGCGGTAGAAAGCGGCATCGTCACATTGATTGGCGCAACGACCGAGAATCCGTCATTTGAGGTAATACGCCCGCTGCTTTCGCGAGCCCAGGTCTACACTTTACGGCCTCTTGAGGCATCGCAGCTGCAAATGTTGCTTGACCAGACATTGAACAACGACGAGGTACTGTCGAAGCGGCCTATCGACGTGCAACAGACCGACGCTCTGTTTCGCTTCGCCGGTGGCGACGCCCGTAAGATGCTCAACATCCTTGAGCTGCTTGAACAGTCGACACCCGCCGGTGAGACCATGGTAATCAACGACAAGGTGGTGACCGAACGCCTTCAGGAAAATCCCGCCGCCTACGATAAGCAGGGTGAGATGCACTACGACATCATATCGGCATTCATCAAGAGCATGCGCGGTAGCGACCCCGACGCAGCTGTATATTGGCTTGCAAGGATGATAGCCGGAGGTGAGGACCCCGAGTTTATAGCGCGGCGCATGGTGATTCTGGCAGCCGAGGATATCGGCCTGGCCAACCCCAACGCACTTCTCCTTGCCAATACTACATTCGACGTAATCAGAAAAATCGGAATGCCCGAAGGACGCATCCCCCTTGCCGAGTGCGCCGTATACCTCGCCACATCGCCCAAAAGCAACTCAGCCTACATGGCCATCGACCGTGCATTGGCCACAGTAAAGTCAACAGGCGACCTGCCTGTACCGCTGCACCTGCGCAACGCCCCCACATCGCTGATGAAAGATATGGGCTACGGACACGATTACAAGTATGCCCACGATTACCCCGGCAACTTCGTACGTCAGCAGTTCCTCCCCGATTCAATCACCACACAACAATTCTGGAAACCTTGCGACAATAGCGCCGAACAACGGCTTGCCGACCTGCAAAACGCCCGCTGGGGCAAAAAAAATAGGCCTTAAAGACCTATTGTATTGTTGTAAATTGTATTGTTGTAAAAGCACTTTACGCTATTTCGACATACTGAGAGCATTAAGCCGCCGTCTTACTTATCGCCGGCAAATGACATACGCAATTTTTCGAGGAGCGACGGACCTTTGAGGTTGACATGGATGTCAACTTTGTCGCTATCCTTGCGCAAGAATATGATCGATGAGTGAAGCACGATAGCCACATGGCGCTCAAACTCGAGGATGGCATGTATCCTGTCGAGGGGTATCTCGTGGAATGGGGAGTCGCTGGGGAGTGAGCCTATCACCACCTTCTTGTCGTCGATAAATATATTGTGAGGCTCGAGCGCTGGATCGAAGAGCAGGCCCACGTTGAGCATGTCGACGCTTTTGGGAGCACGCTTATATTTCTTGTATATCGATTCTATTACTTGCTTAGTTATCATTGTATCTCAGTATGTCTTCCGGGCTATATTGCCGTATGAGAGTTGTCTTTTATTGTTTTGTTACGGTTTTATAACAACGCTGCGTCATTTTATGTTGCAGCACACCCACCGTTGTGACAACTTTGTCACATCTTTAACTTTTACAGAAAACAATCGGTGCATTCCAAACGCCCTGTGCGTAAAGAATGCACCGATTGATAGGTTTAAGCCACTCGGGCATAGATATTTTCGCTATCAGGCAAGGAAGCCGAGGAGTACACCGGCTGCCACTGCCGAACCGATTACGCCGGCCACATTCGGGCCCATGGCGTGCATCAGCAGATAGTTGGAGGGATCGTATTCAAGACCCAGGTTGTTGGAGATTCGAGCCGACATAGGCACAGCCGATACACCGGCGTTACCGATAAGCGGGTTAATCTTCTTAGACTGGGGCAACACGAGGTTGAACAGCTTCACGAAAAGTACGCCAGATGCCGATGCGATGATGAAGGCCATAAAACCGAGGAAGAAGATGAAAATAGTCTCCTGGGTCAGGAACTCCGACGCCTGTGTCGATGCACCGACTGTCATACCCAGCAGGATTGTGACTATGTCGGTAAGAGCATTGCTGGCAGTCTTGGCAAGACGTGTGGTAACGCCGCACTCACGAAGCAGGTTACCGAAGAAGAGCATACCAAGCAGCGGCAGACCCGAGGGAACCACGAAGCAGGTGAGGAGCATACCCACGATGGGGAATATGATCTTCTCATTCTGGCTCACGGCGCGGGCTGGTTTCATCTTGATCAGGCGCTCCTTCTTGGTTGTGAACAAGCGCATAATCGGGGGCTGAATCACCGGCACAAGTGCCATATAAGAGTAAGCCGACACTGCGATGGCACCCATAAGGTTGGGAGCCAGCTTCGACGAAAGGAAGATAGCTGTAGGACCATCGGCACCACCGATGATAGCGATGGCACCTGCCTGGTCGGGAGCGAATCCGAGAGCAGTAGCCACCATGTAGGCACCGAAGATACCAAACTGGGCTGCCGCACCGATAAGCATCAATTTAGGATTGGCAATCAGTGACGAGAAATCGGTCATGGCACCGATGCCGAGGAAGATCAGCGGGGGATACCATCCGGCGCTCACACCATTATATAATATGTTGAGCACCGAGCCTTCCTCGTAAATACCGATTTCGAGACCGGCCTCAGTATTAAATGGCACATTACCGATGAGCATACCGAATCCGATGGGCACAAGGAGCATCGGCTCGAAATCCTTCTTAATGGCAAGCCATATAAAGAACAGGCCCACCGCCAGCATCACGAAACACTGCCAAGTAGCGTTGTAGAATCCGGTGAGATGCCAGAATTCCTGGAGGTTGTTTGTTAAAAATTCACCAAACATTGCTATTGACAATTAGAGTTATTCGAGAGTTAGCAATACAGTGCCTTCGAGCACAGAGTCTCCGGCGTTGACATTGATTGACGCTACCTTGCCGTCGCGGCCAGCGTGGATGGCGTTCTCCATCTTCATGGCTTCAAGCACGAGTACGGTATCGGCCGACTTTACTACGTCGCCTACCTTAACGTTGATAGAGAGCACTACGCCTGGCAGGGGAGCCTTAACGGCGCCTGCACCCGCAGCAGCGGGAGCCGCCTTATTGATAACCTTTTCGCCTGAAGCTGTGCGGGGTGCAGCAGCGGGGCGGTTGGCACGTGCGATGTTGACGGGAGCAGCCTTCTTCGCGTCGATTTCAACGCGGTAGGGTGTACCGTTAACATCTACTTGTGCTATATTATCGACAATGTCGCCCACCGACACGCGGTAGGTGTTACCGTTGATTTTATATTTATATTCTTTCATTGCTTTAACGGGTATTGGTGTTTGCGGTTAACGTTTGGTTGGTACTTGACGCATGTTGTAAATCTTGGAGCTCCAAGGAGAGTAGGCTTTCTTAACCTTATTGATGGTCAGTACGGTCTGCTCCTGGTCGTGAGCGTTGAGGTGGTCATGGAGAGCCATTGCGATTGCGGCTATTTCCTCACCCGAGTCGTGCGACGGACGGGATGTACCTTCAACAGTTTCATGACCTGTAGCGCGAATCTTGTTGCGTGCAGCTATGTTGATGCCAATGCGGTTGATGATGTAGAAGCATACGCACAGTACAAGCAGAGCAAGGAACACAATGCACATTGCCATGATAGAGAGGGCAAAACCATGCTTGTCATTTTCGCTGAAGCTGTCAACCTTGTTGTTGGTATCCTTGATTTTGTTAGCGCTTGAGGGGGTGATAGGCTTGGCTACTTTCCCTTGGGCATCAGGCACACCGTCGCGCACTTCCCAGTCCTCGGCATTGAAAGCCGTGGTAGCAGCGTTCGAACGTACGCCGTCAACTTTGCGGGCATAGCTCTGATTGGTTTTCAGATCAGCGGGTATCACTACCTCATCGATAAGTGTCTTGCCGTCGGCATCGTAAACACCAATCCAGTTGGTCTCACCGGGCTTGAGCTTGAAGCTCATGTGGAAAGTACCCTTTGAGGGGGCGCCATCTGCCCAGAAGAGCACATGCTGGCGTGTGGGGACTTCAGTGTTTACATCACCCAGGGGCACAGGATACTTCCTGTCTCTTATACAACTCTCCAAGCCCACGAGACTCCTGAGCATGGGGGAT
>CAMWOD010000123.1 GCA_947175715.1 uncultured Porphyromonadaceae bacterium | reverse complement strand
GAGAAAAAATATTGTGGCAGGCAACTGGAAGATGAACACCACCCTCCAAGAGGGAATCCAGCTTGCTGTAGATGTCAATGATGCCCTCAAGGGAGTAGAAACCAAGTGCGACGTTGTAATATGCGTCCCCTTTACACACCTTGCATCAATCAACGGCGTGATTGACAAAGAAAAGCTTGGTCTTGGTGCCGAAAACTGCGCAGATCACCTCAAAGGTGCATACACCGGCGAAGTATCAGCCCCCATGGTAGCATCTACCGGCGCCACTTACGTAATCCTTGGCCACTCTGAGCGTCGCCAGTATTATGGTGAGACTTCTGAGACCCTCCGGGAGAAAGTAAAACTGGCTCTTGCTGAGAATCTCACACCTATCTTCTGCATTGGTGAAGTTCTTGAGGAACGCGAAAACGGCTCTTATCTCGAAGTCGTTAAAAAACAGATCGAAGAAGCCCTATTCGACCTTTCAGCCGAAGATTTTGGCAAACTCATCCTTGCTTACGAACCCGTTTGGGCTATCGGTACTGGCAAGACCGCTACCGACGACCAGGCCGAGGAGATGCACGCCTACATCCGCTCACTCATTGCCGACAAATATGGCAAAGAAGTAGCCGACAACACCTCAATCCTCTATGGTGGCAGCTGCAAGCCCAGCAATGCTAAACAACTCTTCGCCAAGCCCAACGTTGATGGTGGCCTCATTGGCGGCGCATCACTCAAAGCCGAAGATTTCATGGGCATCGTCACTGCCTTTTAAGCACAACGACAACCAATAGCTGACGAGGCACCGCCTTATCAGCACGCACATATCACTTAGGGCTATAGGGTTAACCCTCTGCCCTATAGCCCTAAGTTATATATTCTAAAACACAAAGCAATGGTACGTCACATCACCTTTACCGCCATTCTTTTAGCCGTCTCAGTAGCTTCATTCGCACAGCAACCCGAAGCTACCGCTCCTACGTCGTTACAAAATATTGTAGATGAGTTACAGGCCGATGGTATAATTTCTGTTGAATTACCTCAAAGCCTATACGACCGTTTACAACCAGTAGAGACACCTGCTGATGCTAAGGAGGCTCAGCCTTCGTCAGTTGGTAGGATGGCAGGCTACAGAGTACAGGCATTCTCGGGCAACAGCGCTAATGCAAAACGTGAAGGGCAGACCCGCGAAAACCAGATAAGAAACTTTTTCCCCGAATACCGTTGCAATCTTGTGTACAACGCTCCCTATTGGCGACTTCGTGTAGGCGACTTCCGCACACGAGCCGAAGCCGAGGAAGCAGCCGCGACAATGAAACGTGCGTTCCCGGCGTTCAAACGCGAGATAACCGTGGTGCGCGATCGCATAGCTCCAAACTATTAATACGCCATTGCATTATAATGAGCGAATTAGACCAGAACAAAACAGTAGGCGAGATTGCCGAGCACTATAAAGCCATTTTACAACTTTTGGGTGAGGACATCAACCGTGAGGGGCTTATACGCACCCCCATGCGTGCGGCAAAAGCACTATGGTATGCAACCCAAGGGTACCGCGAAGATGCTGATGCGGTGATGCGTCAGGCTATATTCCATCACGATGGATCACAGATGGTAATCGTGAAAGGTATCGAATTTTACTCTCTTTGTGAACATCACATACTCCCTTTCTTTGGTCACGTGTCGATAGGATATGTGCCTGATGGCGAGATTTTAGGTCTAAGCAAACTGGCACGAATAGTCAATGTGTTCGCCCGCAGATTGCAAGTTCAAGAGCGCATGACATCTGAGATAATGGAAAGCATTCGCACCACACTTCACCCGAAGGGCGTAATTGTATACTGCGAAGCAGGCCACTTGTGCATGAAGATGCGTGGGGTAGAAAAACAAGATTCAGTCACCGCTACTTCAGCCTATTGCGGAGTTTTCGAAAACGACCCGCAACTGCGAGCTGAATTTTTATCAGCAATAAAACAATACTGATTACTTCGCTACTTCCTCAAGACTTACGAGCTTATTCATCAGCGCAAAGATGGTAAGACCTGCTGACGAATGAATGTGTAGCTTTGATGCTATATTGCGTCGATGGGTCATTACAGTATTGACAGCGAGATTCATTTCACAAGCTATCTGCTTGTTTGACTTACCTTTGGCCACCCACGCCACAATCTCCTGTTCTCGGGGAGTAAGATCAGATTCGTCGGCTTTGACCGACTTTAATTCCGCACTGATAACTTGTGACAACTTCTCAACCGAGTCGTACATCCCCACTACGCCATCCACCACCTTCTTATAATAGTCGGGGATAGCGCTCCATCCTATAGCAAGTATCGACGTTTTGATATTCTGCTTAATCTCAACAAGCTCCTCCGAAGGCAACTCCAGCGGATCTACAAGAATTACCGAGGGCTTAATATCGATTATTGATTCGTATGCTCTCTCGGTCGGGATAGTGACAGTGCGCAAGTTGACTGAACGAATACAGCTGAGCATCGTCTCCAGTCCACACTTGAGTATCTCCGATTGCGTCACGATGGCTATGGTATAAGTCGTCTTCATATCAGCTTATCATCGAGGTAACTATGGGCACAAGAATATCATCCTCAATATCGGCGTGCGACTGTATGTCGGCCTCGCAATTGTATATATCCACCAGCACATCGTACATCTTGTTGGGCACTGATGTTGCGTAGTATCGCAATATAATATTTTTCAGCTCACTGAGCGGTGTGCTTACGTCATCGTGCTGCTTTACGAATGTATCAATATCGTAAGTGGTTGGCTCACCTTTTTCCAACGCTATGATATAGGGAAACAGATGTCGCTCCTCATAACGGAAATGACGTTTTACCTTGGCTACAAACTCATCAAAAAATTCTATGATCGACGGGTTAATCATACTTTGATTATCATCGAGGGCCAACAATAGATTCTGTCGTATATGCGGGAACTTATATGACAAGAAATATTCATGTGAGTTGGCCAGGAACTTTACAATATCCGACGCCTTCACATTTTTGCGAAGATTTTCATCGTTCACTCCCCCAAGCACGTAATGAATTATCAGCAGGAAAGCATTGACATCTATTCCGGCCTGTTGGCACACATCGCCAATTGTATTCTGCTTGTAACCCAAGGGCAATGAGAACCGACTTAAAAGTGGGATGATATTAAAGTCGTAATTGACAAGATCGACCATCGAGTCGCTTGGAGAAAAGCGTATATAATGATTCATTAATACGAATATTTTTGAGTTTGTTAACTACAATAGATGCACAAATGACCGATTACTCTATGACTCTTCGTCATCGTCAAAATCGAAATCGAAGTCCCAGCCATCGCTATCGTATGCTTCTTGAGTGAATCTTGACAACTCGCGTCCCTCACGCTTTGTTGGGCGCCCGAGACCCTTGCGTCGGTCAACAAAGCCTGCAATCTTCACCACCTCAAGTAAATCGAGCTGATCCTTAGGTGTGATATTTTCGAGATACTCGGGCACAAGCTTGGCTCCCATACGGTTCTCGGCCAGCGCTAGTACACGAAATGAATATGTTACCGGTGGTTTACGCACATTTATCACCTCACCTACCTTGATCATTCTTGATGGCTTGGCAACAATAGCGGCTGACGGGTCGGCACCAACGGTCACCCTACCCTTCTTGCAGGCATCGGTGGCAATTGTTCGCGTCTTAAATATGCGGGTGGCCCACATCCACTTATCAATTCTTACCTCTTCTTTCATCATCATTTGCCATTAAAGTCACATGCGGCAGTCTGCAATCCTGCCAGCACGAATGTGCGGATTGCATCACATGCCAGCTCTATACGCTGAGGCATCTTCTGACGCTCATCGAGGCTGAACGGACCGAGCACAAAGTCAATCTGGCATCCACGAGGGAAATCATTACCAATACCGAATCTGAGTCTGGGGTATGCATCGGTGCCAAGCATCGCCGCTATATTTTTTAGGCCGTTGTGCCCGGCATCACTCCCTTTTGGCTTTATTCTTATACAACCGAAAGGCAGTGCAAGGTCATCGACCACAATCAAGATGTTTTCGACTTGAATATTTTCCTTATCCTTCCAGTAGCGCACAGCGTTGCCGCTTAGATTCATGTAGGTCGATGGTTTCAGAAGCACCACTTGCTTGTTTTTGATACGTCCGCGCCCCACATCGCCGTAACGCTCGGTGGAAAAAGTAATATTGGATGCCTCAGCAAAGGCATCCAATATCTTAAACCCTATGTTGTGGCGGGTATCGCGATATTCATCACCGATGTTACCCAGCCCCACAATGAGGTATTTCATGTTGTCGTAGTCAGTAAGATTACTTGCCAGCGGCAGCAGCGGCAGCAGCACCACGAGCGGCACGAGTGAGCTGAACGGCGCAAACCACAGCGTTTTTAGCATTTACAAGCTCAAGGCCCTCGAAGTGGAGGTCGCCAATCTGCATTGACTTGCCAAGGCCGAGTGAATCAACATTGACCACCAGACGCTCGGGAATTGCAGTATAGGGAGCCTTAACTTTGATTTTCTTCATTGAGAGTGTGAGCTTACCACCAGCCTTAACACCTTCGGCGTGTCCTTCGAGCTGAACGGGAACATTCATCACAACGGGTTTATCCTCGGCTACTTCGAGGAAATCGATGTGTACGATGGTGTCTTTTACGGGATGGAACTGTATTTCTTTCATCACAGCCATCTTCTTCTGGCCATTGAAGTCAAGCTCTACAGCAAAAATCTCGGGAGTGTAAACGAGCTTGCGCACATCCTCCTGAGTTACAGTAAGGTCAGTAGTGATAAGGCC
>CAMWOD010000122.1 GCA_947175715.1 uncultured Porphyromonadaceae bacterium | reverse complement strand
GATCTAAAGAGATTGAACTAATGGATATGGGGAATGTTGTAAATATAAAAAACCGCTTAAAACAGCTATTTATTATGGACTTACTCCACTGGCTTATCAACACGCTTAGAGCCAATCCTGCTATCGCTATATTCCTTACTTTAGGTATAGGATTCTGGATTGGACGACTGAAATATAAGAGTTTCTCACTGGGTACAGTGACATCAGTGCTCCTTGTGGGAGTGCTTGTGGGTCAGCTCGATATCCCGGTGCCGAGTGAGATGAAGCAGGTATTTTTCTTGCTGTTTCTTTTTGCTATCGGATATAGTGTGGGCCCGCAATTTTTTGCGTCGCTACGCGGTTCGGGCTTAAAGCAGGTGCTATTTGCTGTGGTGATGTGCGTAATTGTGCTTGCCACGACTCTGGGACTGGCTAAGCTGTTTGACTACAACAAGGGTGAAGCTGCCGGCTTGTTTGCCGGAGCACAAACTGTATCGGCGGTGATAGGCGTGGCCGACGATACGATAAGCGGCCTTAACGCTTCGGCTGCCGATAAGACCAACTGGAGCAATATCATACCTGTGGCCTATGCGGTGACATACATATTCGGTACTATCGGCTCAGCATGGATTCTTGGCACTCTGGGCCCCATAATGCTGGGTGGACTCAAGAAGGTGCGACAGCAGACCGAAGACCTCGAACGACAGATGAACCAAGACCCTGTCTCGTCCGATCCGGCCCTTGTCAACGCCTGGCGTCCAGTGGTCTACAGGGCTTACAATGTTGAGGGTGCGTGGTTTGATACTCCTCGCTCGATAAAGGAGATCATGGACCATATGGAGTCGGAAGGCCGTAGGCTATTTGTGGCGCGTGTGCGCAGTGGCTCAACAATCACAACCAATCCAGCACCCGACTTTACCGTAAAAAAGGGTGATGATATAGTTGTTTCGGGCCGTAGAGAGTTTGTGATTGAAGATGAGTCATGGCTCGGACATGAGATATCCGACGCTGCGCTGTTGTCGTTCCCTGTGGAGCGTATACCTGTGATGGTTGCCTCGAAAAATATTGTGGGGAAGACGGTCGCCGACTTTCGCGAGACACCTCAGATGAAGGGAGTGTTGATAGACACTATCAAGCGTGGTGGAGTGGAAATACCGGTTACAGCCACCACACGTCTCCAACGCGGTGATCTGCTTACCATCAGCGGTGCTGTGGGCGACGTAAACTCGGCAGCATCGTATATTGGATACCCCGACAAGCCCACCACTGCATCCGACATGGTATTTGTGGGGCTTGGCATAGCCATCGGCGCTGTTATCGGCGCCATTACGATACATCTTGGCGGAATACCAGTGAGCCTTTCCACCAGTGGTGGCGCACTGATAGCCGGACTCGTACTGGGGTGGCTGCGATCGAAGCATCCCACATTCGGGCGCATCCCCGACTCGGCGGTGTGGGTGTTCAATAACGTGGGCTTGAACATGTTTATAGCGGTGATCGGCATCACGGCTGGCCCCACATTTGTCTCAGGTCTGAAGCAGGTGGGATGGATGATGCTCGTTGCGGGAGCCATAGCCACAACTATTCCACTACTCATTGGTATACTGGTAGGCGACAAGATATTTAAGTTTCATCCGGCCATCACACTGGGATGTGTGGCTGGTTCAAGAACAACAACTGCGGCGCTTGGCGCAATTCAAGACTCGCTGCAATCGACAGTGCCCGCAATGGGGTATACGGTGACATACGCCATCGGCAACACGCTGTTGATACTATGCGGCCTGATAATGGTGCTGGTGTAAAATGAATTGAAAATCAAACAAACATAAGGATATGAACAAGGTAAATGCCAAGGAGAAGGAACTCGCCAAGATG
Organism: uncultured Porphyromonadaceae bacterium; assembly: GCA_947175715.1. Classification (GTDB taxonomy): domain Bacteria; phylum Bacteroidota; class Bacteroidia; order Bacteroidales; family Muribaculaceae; genus JAJPXC01. The sequence continues at coordinate 2,961 of CAMWOD010000122.1, read as the reverse complement.
AGTCCTTTTGAGATCAAGAATACTCTTATAGATCTTGCCAAGAAAGATGCAAAGAAGTCGACACGACAGTTTCTGAATGCCGGCCGTGGTAACCCCGACTGGATAGCCACAGTGCCAAGAGAGGCTTTCTTCTTACTGGGACAGTGGGCGCTGACTGAGTGTACACGCAATTACAAGGCTGAGCCTGGTATAGCGGGTATCCCATCGAGCGAGGGGGCTATGGATCGTCTCAATCATTTCCTTATGGTCAACTCCACGTTGCCGGGAGCTATCTTCCTCCACGATGCAATTAACTATTGCATCAATACTCTCGGCATCGACCCCGACTCGCTGGCCTACGAATGGGCCGAAGGCATCATTGGCGACCAGTATCCCACACCAGTGAGGATGCTGGAGCACTCGGAGTCGATAGTGCGTGCCTACCTGGCCCAGGAGATGGGCAATAACGCACCAGGTCAGGGCAAGGAGTACGATCTCTTTGCCACCGAGGGTGGTACGGCAGCGATGTGCTACATATTCGACTCACTGCAGGCAAATCACCTCATCAACAAGAATGATACCATAGCACTGATGACCCCTATTTTCACCCCGTATATCGAGATACCCGAACTCGACCGATACGAGTTTAACGTGATCAATATATCGGCATCGCAGATGGACGAGGACGGGCTGCACACGTGGCAGTATCCCGACTCTGAGCTCGACAAGCTGCGCAATCCCGAGGTGAAGCTGCTATGCCTGGTGAACCCGTCGAATCCACCGTCGTATAAGCTCGACGAGGAGTGCATGAAGAAGATTGTGGATATTGTGAAAAACGATAATCCCAATCTGATGATTGTCACCGACGATGTGTACGGCACATTTGCCAAAGATTTTAAGTCGCTCATGTACGAGCTGCCCCTGAACACGCTGTGTGTATACTCATTCTCCAAGTATTTCGGCGCTACTGGTTGGCGACTTGCCGTGATTGCCCTTGCTAAAGATAATATTTACGATCGCCTTATCACCCAGGAGCCTGAGATACAGCGTAAAGACCTATTTGGCCGTTACCGCTCATTGACACCCGAGCCCGATGGTATAAAATTTATCGACCGTATCGTGGCCGACTCTCGATCGGTGGCTCTAAACCACACTGCCGGACTGTCGACCCCGCAGCAGATACAGATGGTGATGTTTGCCCTGATGTGTCTTGTCGATAAGGAGAACACCTATAAGAAGGCCATGCAGGAGATGATAGAGCAGCGCCTCAAGAGCCTGTGGGACTCGGCTGGACTGACACTCGTAGACGACCCCGACCGTGTAGGCTATTACTCGGAGATCGATATAATGGTATGGGGTAAGAAATTCTATGGCGAGGAGTTCTGCCAGTGGCTTAAGGACAACCATGAGTCGCTTGACATTGTGCTCCGCCTGGCCAAGGAGACTTCAGTGGTACTCCTCAACGGTAGCGGATTTGCCGGCCCCGACTGGAGCGTGAGGGCCTCGCTTGCCAATCTTACCAAGAATGACTATATCAAGATCGGAGAAGCTATAAGGCAGATACTCGACTCCTACCACGATGAATACCTGAAATCGAAAGAGGATAAATAATATTTCAACTACAAAATGATAGAACCAACTCAAGTTTCCGAAGTCCACTTTTGAAGCTTGAGTTGGCTTACTTAATGATATGAAGCGAGGGATTATAGCACTGGCGCTGGGCACATTCGCTCTTGGCATGACTGAATATGTGATGATGAGCATATTGTCGGACCTTGCCCGCGATTTCAACGTATCTATTTCAGAGGCAGGGCACCTGATTTCGTCATATGCCATAGGCGTGTGTGTAGGCGCCCCGCTTGTGGCCATCTTCTTGCGCAATATGCCGTTAAAACGCATATTGATGTTGCTGATGGTGTTCTATGTGATCGGCAACCTGATATTTGCTGCGGCATCAACTTTTGCCGTCGGGATTGTGGGGCGTTTCATATCCGGCTTGCCTCACGGAGCCTTCTTTGGAGCAGGGTCGATTGTGGCGAGCAAGCTGATGCCGGATAAGCAGACTACAGCCGTGGCTGTAATGACGCTTGGCATGACACTGGCCAACCTCGTGGGTATACCTGTGGCCAGTTTTATAGCCAACACATTCAACTGGCGGTGGATATTCTATTTCGACTCGCTGTGCGGTTTGATCACCTTCGTAGCCATATGGTGGTTGGTAAAAGGTGTCGGGCCGTTGCCGCACACCGGACTTAAGGCGGAGTTTAGTTTTCTCAAAAAGGCCGCACCCTGGCTTCTGATTCTTACCACGGTGCTGTGTCAGGGTGGCGCGTTTGCAATGTATTCGTATGTCACGCCAATAATGTCGCAGGCCGGACTCGCATTGAAGTATATACCCATATTGATGATAATCATAGGTGCGGGCATGTGCGTCGGCAACTACTATAGCGGCGTGATAAGCGATCACATCACACCACCTAAGACTGTGCTATGGGTGACGCTGATCATGACCGTGTCATTGCTTTTGGCTGGTTTCGATACTTTCAGCTATTGGGCTGCTGGCGCTACCGCTACTGTCATTGCCATGATGCTATTCGCGCTGTCGTCGCCAATGCAACTGCTGTTGATAAAGCATTCGCCCGGAGGTGAGCTTATGGGTGGCGCAATGGTGCAGGTAGCGTTCAACCTGGGCAATGCCTTGGGTGCATTTTTCGGCGGACTCCCTATATCGGCTGGTTGCAGACCCTCGTCGGCCTCTTTGGTAGGCTTTGCCATGGCTGCCCTCTCGATCGCCGTAATGTGGCTGTTTATACGATGCTACGCTCAGCGACCTAAACAGTTGTAGTGTAGCGATTTTTGACAAAAATTAAAGCGCCTGTTTCGAGTGTTGATGCCAAGCTTCAACAAATCGAAAAATGAAAAACAGATGAGCATATAGATTGGTTCCGCTTGGGCTTGAACCTAGGACTCCCTGGAGGTATG
>CAMWOD010000121.1 GCA_947175715.1 uncultured Porphyromonadaceae bacterium | reverse complement strand
GGTTGCCAGTGAGATAGCTTCGGGCTTCGCCGACGCGTGCGAAAAGCAAACGAAGAAAGTCGTATATCTCGGTGGTAGTGCCAATGGTGCTTCGAGGGTTGCGGTTGACGGTTTTCTGCTCGATGGCAATAACGGGGCTGAGCCCCGAGATGTTGTCAACATCGGGACGTTCAAGAGCTCCAAGCATATTTCGGGCATAGGAGGAGAAAGTTTCTATATAGCGGCGCTGACCTTCGGCATAGATGGTGTCGAAAGCCAATGAAGATTTGCCGCTACCGCTCAAGCCGGTTATCACGGTTAAAGAGCGATGGGGTATTGTTACATCAATGTTTTTGAGATTGTGGACGCGTGCGCCCGTCACATCGAGGGGGGCAATCATAGTATATCAGTTAACCCAATTGGGGATGTAGACGCTCTTATGCTGCTTAGAGCGATAAAGCGACGATTGTTTGGGTATTCTTACTTTATAAGTCTTGTTGTTCTTATTGGGTAGTGATTTTGCGCGAATCCAGGGATTAGCGTCGCGCAGCTGCATGAAGTTGATGCCGTAGTCGCTTGCCCACAGAGGCCAGTCTTCCACGGGTTCAGACACTTCTACGATATCGTATTCCACGGGTTGGTACAGCTGTTCCTTGGTGAGGGTATAGCCGTAAAGACGAGGGTTTTCCATGATTACTTTCATGGCAAGCAGGCGGAACATGTATCGCGATGTCTCATCAGCGAGATAGAGATCGTAGGCCGATGTGCCCATCTGCTTATCAAGCTCACCAGAGATGCGTGCCATACCTCCATTATAGCTTGCTGCGGCCGACTCCCAATTGCCGAACCGGTCGTAAGCTTTTGCGAGATAGCGGCAAGCTGCCTCGGTGGCCAGCTCGGGGTCGTAACGCTCATCCACATAGTCGTTAACCTCAAGCCCATATTGCTTACCGGTTTCGGGCATAAATTGCCATAGACCAGCTGCTTTGGCTCCTGACAGAGCGCGAGGGTTGAGCGTGCTCTCAATACAAGCAAGATAAAGCAGATCCTCGGGGATGCCATTCTTTCGAAGGATGGGAGCCATCATCGGGAAGTAACGGTTGGCACGCTTGATAGTGAGGAGCGTGTTACCGTGTGTGAAAACTTGCGATGTGAGTTCGCGGTCGAGGCGCTCCCACATATCTACACGGTCAAGATCTATCTTTTGTCCGGCAAATTCCATCTTCGATGGAATCACTGGATTAACCACTTGGGCATATCGGTCGTGGTCTTTGTGGTTGTCGTGAGCGTCAGCGCTGGTAGAGCTTACCATGAGTACGCCCATGACCAATGCAGCTGCCAATAATGTAGTTTTCATATGACTTCAATAAAGGTTTTGTTAGGTTAGTCAGTCGAGTGGGTCGGTTGTGCCGACGGGGTTCTGCTTATAACGGATAACGTTTATATCACCACCGAGGTTGTATTTCTTTCCATCGGCCCCAGTGGCTTTGATTACGTAGAAGTAAACTCCAGGAGGTACTACCTTGCCATTGTACTTCCCATCCCACCCTTGTGAGGGATGGTTTAGGTCGATGATTTTAACGCCCCAGCGATTGAAAATATGGCATTCAAAGTCGACAATAGACTTGTAGCTTACTTTCCACTCATCATTTACTCCCTCCGATGTGCCAGGAGAGAAAGCATTGGGGCAGTCGAGCCTCGACTCGCCCACGAATACCTCGTAGGTATCACTGTAGTAGTTGCAATCGCCTGCGGCGTTGCTGGCTGCAAACCTTACATAGGTAGTGCCCGTGTCATCGAATGTATAAGTGAAGTCAGTATCGTTGTAACGATAAGTTATATCATTGAATTCCGGGTCATGACTCATTTGCCATTCTTTGAATATGACTGCGTCGGTCACTGCAGCGCCAAATGTTATTTCTACAGGGCCTGAGCCTCCCATGGCTTGTCCGCCGGTCTCTTCGCGTTTCTCGTTATCGTACTCGCGCTCAGTTTCTATAGCCCAGGTCTGGGCATCAATAGCATTGGTGTTGAAGTAAGAGGAGCTAATGCTCTGCTCATTGCCCCATGCGCGGAGGAACCGGTCGCCGGAAAGCACGAAATAAGTGTCGCACAAGGGTGCGTCAACATAGATTGTAGATGAAAGATATGCAAGATTCTCTTCCACTTGTGTCAGTCCATAGCTTTTGTTACTCTCGTTATAGGATAGTGTGTTGTAGCTTATGGAAAGCTGACGGTCTATTTCTACTTGACGCCCGTTGATTGAGTAGTAGACCATACGATCCCCTTCGCCTGATGGAATCAATGCGGTGCGTGCGCAATCAGCCTCGGGGCTTATGCCGAGTGCAATCAACGACAGTGGGTGGGCTGAGTAGTTGGTGAGCCAGTAGTAAGAGCGTGTGTTGCCTTCCTCGAATATGTATCCCATATCGGTGGTGCCGGTGAGCACAAGCGAATAGCGTCGGCCGTTTTTGCTCACAGCTACAGGCTCGGCATAGCCGCCTCCAAGATTGCTGTAACGATACACGGTGACTGTGCGATCGGATGTAGCTTCATAAACCGCCTCTACACCGTCGAACTGTGGAAGTACCCACACTTGGTTCAAGCCCGATGAAGACTCAGGTTGCACCAACACCGCCTGGCCGCTTAGCGGACCGGTGAATGTGAGTGCTGCCTGTGCCATAACAGCTGATAGCGATAGGAGCAGTGAGAATAGGAGTTTCTTCATCTATGGTTTATAGTGGTTATGGTTGTTGCGTTTCGGTGGCGTGTGTTATCGTCATCTTTACTCCATCTGCGCCATCCTCATGCACCACGTTGATGGTATCACCTGCTTCGATATCAGCGTTGATAATCATTTCGGCGAGTTCATCCTCAAGATACTTTTGTATTGCGCGCTTCAGGGGACGAGCACCATATTGCTGATCGTAACCCTTCTCTGCAATGAAGTTTTTGGCCGACTCATCGATTACAAGCTTATAGCCAAGTTGGCTGATACGCTTATAAAATCCGGCAAGTTCGATGTCGATAATCTTGAATATCGCTTCCTTGTCGAGCGAGTCGAACATTATGATGTCGTCGATACGATTGAGAAACTCGGGAGCAAAAGCTTTATTAAGGGCTTTTTGGAGCACTCCATGGGTGAATTCCTTATCGGTGTTGCGGGTTTGGAAGCCTACGCCGGCTCCAAAGTCCTTGAGCTGACGGGTACCAATGTTTGACGTCATTATTATAATAGTGTTCTTGAAGTCAACCTTACGACCTAATGAGTCGGTAAGGCGTCCTTCGTCCATCACCTGAAGCAGTAAATTGAATACGTCGGGGTGAGCTTTCTCAATTTCATCAAGAAGCACTACGGAGTATGGACGACGACGCACCTTTTCGGTGAGCTGTCCACCCTCCTCGTAACCTACATATCCGGGAGGCGCTCCAACAAGGCGTGACACGGTGAATTTTTCCATATACTCACTCATGTCGACGCGTATCAGCGTGTCGACCGAATCGAATAGGTACTCGGCCAGCTTCTTGGCCAAGTGTGTCTTGCCAACGCCAGTGGGTCCGAGGAACATGAATGTGCCAATGGGCTTGTTAGGGTCTTTCAAGCCCACACGGTTGCGTTGGATTGCTTTCACGATCTTGTCGATAGCAGCATCTTGACCAATGATTGTGCCCTTGAGCTGCGGAGCCATTTTACGCAAGCGAGTTCCTTCGTCCTGGGCGATACGTTGCACTGGTACTCCTGTCATCATGGCAACCACCTCAGCCACTTTTTCATCGTCGACGGTGACGCGTTGGTCATCGAGAGTCTTCTCCCATTCAGCTTGTGCTTTTTCGAGGTCGGCTTTGAGTGCCTGCGCTTTGTCGCGGTAAGTGGCGGCTGATGCATAGTTCTGCTCTTTTACGGCATCGAGTTTTGCTGCTTCGGTCCTTGCTATTTCATCCTCAAGTTTCTCAATCTCATCGGGAACGGAAATATTGGTGATGTGCACACGTGAACCGGCCTCGTCAAGAGCGTCGATTGCCTTGTCGGGGAAATTGCGGTCGCTCACATATCGTTCGGTGAGGTCTACGCATGCCTTAATCGCTTCGGGTGTGTAGCTTACATTGTGGTGATGCTCGTATTTATCCTTGATGTTGTTGAGTATGGTAAATCTTTCTTCGGCAGTGGTGGGCTCTACCATCACTTTTTGGAATCGACGTTCGAGGGCACCATCCTTCTCGATGTTTTTACGATACTCATCGAGAGTGGTGGCTCCGATGCATTGAATCTCGCCACGGGCTAAGGCAGGTTTAAGCAAGTTGGCGGCATCCATTGAGCCGGAAGCGTTGCCGGCACCTACTATTGTGTGAAGCTCGTCGATAAAGAGTATCACATCGGGGCTTTTGGCCAATTCGTTAAGTATGGCTTTAAGTCGCTCCTCAAACTGGCCGCGGTACTTAGTACCTGCAACTATGGCTGCCATATCGAGCGAGATTACGCGTTTTCCGAACAGAATGCGTGATACCTTGCGTTGCACGATTCTGAGGGCAAGTCCTTCTACAATTGCCGACTTACCAACTCCGGGTTCGCCGATGAGCACCGGATTGTTTTTCTTGCGTCGGCTGAGTATCTGAGCCAGTCGCTCTATTTCCACCTCACGGCCCACAACTGGGTCGAGCCTCCCTTCAAGGGCTGCCTGAGTCATATCGTGGCCAAATTTGTCGAGCACAGGAGTGTCTGTATTATGGCGCCTCGGGTCGGCGGTTTGCTTGCGTTTGTCGTTGGAAGGGGTGTCAAAGGTTTCGTCATCATCCTCTTCCTCGAAGTCAGCGCCCATTCGGGGCGTTTCTTCAACGCCTGCGAGCTGCTTGTAGAGT
>CAMWOD010000120.1 GCA_947175715.1 uncultured Porphyromonadaceae bacterium | reverse complement strand
GAAACCTTGTGCTCGGAGGGGTATCTCACCGCCATCGCGAGTCACGAGCGCACAACCCAGGTCCTCTTTGGTGATATGCCCTATGACGCGCACGCCCGGGAGTTTTGACACGCGGTCGTGGTCGGCGAGCGGCACGGTGAAAAGCAGCTCGTAATCCTCACCACCGTTGAGTGCGGCGGTTACAAGGTTCATGTTGAGCTCCTCGGCCATGATGGCTGTCTGATAATCAATGGGAATGCGGTCCTCATATACTCTACACCCTGTGTGGCTCCCCTTGCATATATGAAGCAGCTCGGACGATAAGCCATCGCTCACGTCGATCATCGACGTAGGGCGGATGCCTGCTTCATGAAGTTCCTTGATGATGTCGCGGCGCGCTTCGGGCTTAAGTTGGCGCTCTATCAGGTATTCTTTACCGGCAAAATCGGGCTGGAAGTCCTTCTGTCCCGCTGAAGCCACCTTTTCGCGCTCCAAGAGTTGTAGACCCATGTATGCTGCTCCTAAGTCGCCACTCACACATATCAGGTCGGTATCTTTGGCTCCGTCGCGATACACTACCTCGTTGGCGGGTGCGTCGCCGATGCATGTAGCCGATATGACCAGTCCGGAGTGAGAGCCTGTGGTGTCTCCACCCACGAGGTCAACCCCATATATCTGGCAAGCCAGTCGTAAGCCGGCGTAAAGTTCCTCGATATGCTCAACTGTGAATCGTGCCGATATGCCAAGCGATACCACAAGCTGGCGGGGTGTGCCGTTCATGGCGTAAATGTCGCTGAAGTTGACCACGGCCGCTTTATAGCCTAAGTGCTTGAGCGGTACGTAGGTTAAGTCGAAGTGTACCCCTTCGAGCAGCATGTCGGTTGTGACGAGTACATCGGTGTCGCGGTAGCTCATCACCGCGGCATCGTCGCCAACTCCACGTCGTGTTGATTCGTTGCTGTTTTCAAGACCCTGGGTGAGGCGGTCTATCAAGCCAAATTCACCTAATTGAGATATCTCGGTTGCCATAATTCAAAAATTAAAAATAGATGGGACGCACATAGTGCGCCCCTATTTGTAATGAGATTTTTATCAAGCTTTGGCTACAAGTTCCTTCATGATTTCCATCATGCGGGGCTGTGCGGCTTCGGCTGCGCGTTGCACCTCCTCGTGGGTGGGGACTTCGGTAATGTCCTTGCCACCAAGGTCGGTGATTACAGATACGCCGAACACTTCCATGTCGCCGTGGCGGGCCACGATTACCTCAGGCACGGTCGACATGCCCACAGCGTCGCCACCGATGATGCGGAAGTACTCGTATTCGGCCGGTGTCTCAAAAGTGGGACCAGGGGTGCCTACATATACACCGTGCATCAGGCGAATACCTTTGTCGGCGGCTATGCCGTCGGCGATGCGGATGAGGCGGTGGGAGTAAGGCTCGGTCATGGCGGGGAAACGTGGGCCGAGCTCGTTGTAGTTTTTGCCGCGGAGTGGGTTTTCGGGGAAGAGGTTGATGTGGTCGGTGATTACCATGATGTCGCCCACGCGGAAGTCGGGGTTCATACCACCGGCTGCGTTGCTCACAAAGAGGGTCTTGACTCCCAGTGCTTTCATTACACGCACCGGAAAGGTCACTTGTTTCATGTCGTATCCCTCATAATAGTGGAAGCGTCCTTGCATTGCCATAACCGGTTTGTCGCCAAGAAGACCGAATATGAGGTTGCCGCTATGCCCCTCGACGGTAGATACCGGGAAGTTGGGGATTTCGGTATAGGGAATATACTTTTTGTCGCTGATATGGTCAACGAGAGCACCGAGGCCGGTGCCGAGTATGATAGCGGTTTCAGGGATTTTGTCGACTTTTGAGCGGATATAGTCGGCAGTTTCGAGGATTTTGTTTAGCATACTTGTATTTCAATTATGGGTTAACTCAAGTTATAACGTAATAATTGGGGTGGGGGTTTAGTGCCCCGATTGGCGTATGAGCTTCACCAGGTCGTCGGCAAAGGTCGAAGACGTGGCCTTATCGAACGACACCATCACCGGCAGGTAATAGATGTGCGGCTTTAGCGCATGAGGGAAGTAAGGGTTGTTGGAAAGCCTTACTGCGTCTTTCTCGGTGGTTATGATATATTTGTTACCGTCGGGAAGCTCGTTGAAGCGCTTGGTGATGTTGTCGATGTCGCGACGGGTGAAATTGTGATGATCGGGGAAGATGATGCTCTTTACATGGGCTTTGCCACTTTTCAGATGGTTGAAAAATGGCTTGGGATTACCGATGCCACACAGTGCAAGTATCGTATCATCCTCGGTCATCATGTCGATATAGGGTGTGTAGGTCGACTGATCGGGAAAGAGAGGCACCAGTCCGCCGTAGTTGTAGCGCGAGAAGTAGAGATTCTGACAGGGAAACAGCCCAAAGTTCTTGGTGAATATGCGGTATTCTATGGGCTTTACATTGTTGGGGCATTTGGTCACCACCACCATGTCGGCGCGGTCGATGGCGTTTGGCGATTCGCGCAATCGTCCTAAAGGAAGCAGACGGTCGAAGAAGAATGGGCGGCTGAACTCAGTAAGGACTATCGATACCGTAGGCTTGACATATCTGTGCTGGAATGCGTCGTCAAGTACTATCAGGTTGATTGCCGGGTCGATTTTAAGCAATTCGTCGATGGCTTGACAGCGGTCTTCGCACACGGCAATCCGCACCAGGTCGCCAAATTTCTGATACATCTGATAAGGTTCGTCGCCGATGTCGAGTGGTGTGGAGCGCTTAGAGGCGAGTACAAATCCGTGGGTCTTGCGCTTATATCCTCGGCTCACCACACCTATGCGGTAGCGGTATCTCAGAGCGTCGATGACGTATTCGGTATGAGGAGTCTTGCCAGTGCCACCTGCAGCGATGTTGCCCACCACCACTATGGGTATGTCAAACTCGCGTTGGCGCAGCACTCCGCATTTGAACATGAAATTGCGCATTGCCACACCTGCGCCGTAGACCTTGCTCAGCGGCAGCAGCACGATGTTTTCATATATTTTTCTTCCGTTCATTGGCATTGAGATGGGGAGGTGGTAGGTGATTAACGCAGTATCACTGTCTCCATGCGGCATTGTACTGGCTCGAGGTGTGTGATGCGGTCAACAGCGTGGTAGAGCTGAGCAGCTTCTCCCAGGTGCTCGTCGAGTGCCTGGGCTTGCGATTCCTTTTTCATCGAGAGCACAGACTGTAGCAGGGTATTGTTGTCGGCAGGATATTCCACCACTTCACAGCCGCGTAGCTGATTGTTGGCCTTCATGTCGTTGATGGCATTATAGAGGGTGCCCATCTCGTCGACAAGGCCGTTGTCAAGCGCTTGCTTGCCCGACCATACGCGCCCCTGGGCTATCGTGTTGATTTCTTCCACAGTCTTGTTGCGACCTTTGGCCACGCGGCTCAGGAATGTGTCATAACCCTGACTGATGCGTCGTTGCATGGCGCTGCTCTGGGCAGGGGTGAAGGGTTGGAATAGGTTCATCGGAGCACCATTGGTCGACACGGTTGAGGTGTTGATTCCGAGCTTGTCATTTAGCAGTTCCTTGGCGCATGGCACTATGCCGAATATGCCGATTGAGCCGGTGAGTGTCTCGGGCTGGGCGTAAATTTTGTCGGCTCCGCACGATATGTAATAACCACCCGATGCGGCTACGTCGCCCATCGACACATAGAATGGACGTCCGGTAGCCTTGAAGCGTTCGAGGGCCTCCCATATCTGCTCGGAAGCGAATGCACTGCCACCACCCGAATTGACGCGGAGCACCAGGCCCTTCACGTTGTCATCGTCGATGATGTCATTGATCAGGGGCACCATTTCGGCTCCAACTATGCCGTCGCCGGTCTTGTCGGTGATGTCGCCCACGGCATAGAGCACGGCGATTTTTTCACCTTTGGCATTCTCTGGGAGTGCCTTTGTGGTGATTTCTTTGATGGTGCAATATTGGGCCGTGTTGAGATAGTTCACGTCTTTGGGGTCATCTTTGCCGATCTGTTTGGCTATAATGGCATCCATTTCGTGCTCATAAATAGCGCCGTCCACTACATTGTTGGCGATCAGACGCTCGGCATCCCATGTGGTGCATATACTGTCGGCCCACATCTGCACTTCGGCGTCGTCGACACCACGGCCATAGCCAATCTGATAAGTCAACGAATTCCATATTGCGTCGAGGTAGCTTTGCTGCTGTTCGCGGCTGGCCTCGCTCATTTCGTTGAGAATGAAAGGCTCTACGGCGCTCTTATAGGTGCCGACTTTAAATACTTGCATCTCCACGCCTACCTTGTCGAGCAGGCCTTTGAAGAAGAGTGTTGTGGCTGAGAGTCCGGCCACATTGACCACACCCTGGGGGTTGACGTAAATTTTGTCGGCAGCTGTGGCTATTATGTAGTCACCCTGGTCGTAAAAGTCGCCGTAGGCATAAACGAATTTTTTGCTTTTGTTGAATCGGTTGAGGGCGTCGACAATAGCCATTCGCGATGCGATGCCTGCAGTGGAGCCTCCTACCTTGAGGTAGATTCCATCGATCTGAGGGTCGTCGGCGGCTTGGTCGATAGCGGCCACAATCTGGTTAAGGCCTTGGGTCATCTCTACTTCGCCGCTTGAAATAAGGTCGGTAATCGATGGCTTGCCCGGGCGTTCATCAATGGAACCTGTAAGGTCAACCACCAGCACGGTATGGTCGACAAGTTTGGCATCAGTTTCACCATATTTTGCCAGCAATGCTGCGATAAAAACGAGAAACAGAACCACAGCTAAAAGAGCTGACAACCATATTGCTGCCATGCAGCTTGCGAAGGATATGAAGAAACGTTTAAGCATACGTATATT
>CAMWOD010000119.1 GCA_947175715.1 uncultured Porphyromonadaceae bacterium | reverse complement strand
ACTCCTCTTTCAAGAATGAAAATCTTGCGTCCTAGCCGATAGACGAATGGGCCAATGCATAAAGCGACTGCAAATATACGCCCTTTTTCCGTATTTGCAAAATTTTTACACTTTTTTATAATTCAATTTGTCGCTACGCGAATCATATCAGGCAATTATCAGGGTGAGCACGATGCTGAAAACCAGCATGAGCATGGCAGTGATGCCCAACAAGGGGTTGAGCGCACTACCACGGCGCCTTACCAGCAGACGCCACAGCGCGGTGTGCGCCACAAGGTAGTCCAAAGGCAAAAACACCCCCTTCCACCCCAGCGCGAACCATGTGCAGATCATCAATCCCATCGCAGCATAGCCATTGGCCAGATAAATCGCCGCTGTGGCTGTGCGGCCTATCTTCACGGTCAATGTGCGCTTGCCCACGGCTCTGTCGTCGTCCATATCACGATAGTTGTTGACCAGCAATACGTTGGCTCCCATCAATCCTATCGCCACTGAGGCGGCAATCACCTCAAGCGCCCAGTTGTGGGCTTGAAGCCAATATGTGAGCGTGACAGGAATCACTCCGAAAAAGAGCACCACCGCCACTTCGCCAAGTCCATGATGGCTCAGCGGATAAGGCCCGGTGCTGTAGGCCATCACACCTACGGCCACAAATGCGCCCACGGCAATGAGCCACCATCCGCCGTAGCATATCAGGCTGAGCCCTATGGCGCATGCCGCGCCGAGTGTGGCAAGCGTGGCCACGAGCATGGCCCGGGGAGTGATGTCACCCTCGGTGACACCGCGTCGAGGCCCCTCGCGCCCCTTGCGGTCGAGTCCGCCACGGAAGTCGAAGTATTCGTTGGCAAAGTTTGACGCTATCTGCGCCAATACGGCAAAGGCCATGCAAAGCGCGGCTACAGTGAGATCGAAACTGCGAGCGGCGGCAGCATAGCCACACCCTGCGATCACACCAGCCACCGATACCGGCAGCGTGCGCAGCCTCATGGCCTCAATCCAGCACCCTATCTTACGCTTCACCGTTCGATCAGCGCAGCGGCGCCAGAGTGCGCCAGTTCCTTTTTAGAGGTAAGTGTCACATCGGCGGGAATGGCCGAGTCGTCGTAGTCGGAAACACGATATATGCCGGCTTCTATCACATCCTCGCGAGGGTTGGCATAGTATATCTGCGACACACCTCGCTTCGACATCTCCACCCACGCCTCGGTGGTAGGCTCGTTGACGGTGTAGACCGCGGCATTGGCCAGCGAGGCAGAGTGGGCATTGCGCAGAGCGTCGAGCTCAGGCGTAGCGCCGTGCCCTACTGCGTGAAAGGCGCCGTTGAGTATTATGGCCGTTCCGCCGGGGGCATCACCCTGCTCTACCGCCATTTGCGCCATCTCCACGGCCATATCCATAAAAGCAGCATCGGCAGGATCGGACTGCGTATATGCATTACCGCTTGCCTGCGCTCCCGCTGCCAGTGGCAACAGAGCCGTGATAGCGGCAATTATCAGTGATTTTATCATATCGTCGAAATTTTGCCCCAAATATATCAAAATTCCTCCACACGGCTGCAGGCAGTACCAAGTCTTATAAGTCTTATAAGTCTTATATATCTTATAAGTCTTATGCGCCTAGAATAAAACAAGCCTTGACTGCGCAAATATTCTTAAAATTATTTATTATCAATTAATTTATGTAAATATATGCTCTCAATACCGCCCAGTATGTAAACATATGTAAAAATCAAAATTTTTATTAAATTTTATTGCTTACCTTTGTCGCATCATCACCGAATGCCCATCCTTGGCTGATTGAATTTTACAAAACTACCGACTAAGGCAAGGCATAGATTGGGCTGGACGTTGAGAAACGTTCAAAGCAATCCCCGGTGTTGAGAAATGTAAGTATGATATAATCTCTACACTTGGAAATTGCTATAAGACAGCTATAGAATTAGAATCACAATCATGCCTTATGGCTTTAGTCCTCCTGCTCCTTGATAGAAAGGGGCACGAGGACAAACTTTTTTTGCCCTTCCCCACGATTCTCCCACTGACGACATATAACTAACAAGGGATGCGCGGCGGCGCATCCCTTTGATGTGTTATGATGTGGGGAAAAGGTTATTTCACCATTACCTTGGTGTTGCCTACGATGTAGAGGCCTGCGGGCAGAGCGTTGACCTGGGCTGGGGTAGCGTCCTTGATGAGGAGGATACCCTGGAGGTTGTACACATTGCCTGAGAGCTCGGCAGCGTCGGCTTCAACGCTTTCAACGCCGGTAGATGCCGAATATACGAATGTCATCACCGGAGTATAGTCGGTATAACCTGTCGATGTGCCACCTTTCATGTAGCGACCACGGGCACGCAGGTAGTATGTCTGGCCGTCAACAAGATTCTTTGATGAAACTTTCCATTCACCAAGAGGCTTGGTTGTGGTATCGAAGTTGACGAGTGTAGACTGCGCAGTAGCTCCTCGAGTGGGGAACTGGTCGGTTTCACTCACCTCGATTACAACGCCGTTGAGGCCATGCCAGGGCTCCACGATGATAGAATTGTTGGAGTAGACTGTCTGTCCGGGAGTCATGGGGGTGGCAAAGACAGGAGCGGCGGTATATTCTACCGTAGCAGTAGTGAACTTGACGATGGGTGAAGTCATCGAGTGAGCGCCGAGGGTGGCTGTAACGCGAGCGTAGTAAGTAACGCCGGTCGACATAGCCATTTCAGGAAGAGTGAAGACGTTAGTGTCGAAAACACCGGTATATGATAGGGAACTAAACTTATCGGAAGTGGAGATTTCGATAGTGTAAACAGCACCGTCGGCAGCCTTGGTAACGTCAAACTGAGCGCACTCGGCTACATTGGTGGCGCCAGCAGCCGGTGTATTTATCTGCATCGACGACAAAGTAAATTCCTGCGATGCTGACTCGGCATCGAGAGAATTGCGAGCCTTGGATATGACACGCCAGCTGTAGGTTTGGCCTTGTTTGAGTCCCAAAAGCTGTGATGAAGGAAGCTCGGGAGCTTCGGTGTCGAATGTCATGATATCGTTGCCATCTTTGGCGATAACCACGGTATATGATTGGGCAGCGCCCTCCCAACGGAAGTTGGAAAGAGGAGCGTAAGTGCCTCCGGCAGCTGGATAGACCAGGCGGGGAGCTTGTCCGGCAGTTGCCGACTTACCAGCCTCGAGCATCGAGTACTCGTTGCCATAGCGGTCGTATACACACACGCCGATTTGGCTACTTGAGCCCTCGGGCAGGTTGTAGGAGGGTGTGTAAGTAACGCCCAAGAGCACAGGTGTAGCAGCTGACAGGTCGTACACAGTGTAACGGTCACCCTCGCGCGCAGGGGTCCAGCTGGCCGATGTGCCACTAACGGTGATGTTGCTCACCATGCGGGGCTCGTAAGCGTTACGCCATGGGCGGGTCACTTGCAGAGCGGGCTGTGTGTATACCGACTGGCCCATGAAGTGTGCCAGATTCTTGTTCTGACCAAGCACTGGGTCCTTTTCGCGATAGTTCTGGAACTTTGAGTAGCCGAAAATTGTGAGTCCAGAGTGGTTGATAGGCTGCAATGTGCGCAAGTATTCCTGCTGACCGATAAACTCCTCAGCTTTGCAGTCGTTTGCGTCAATGATTGATGTTGATGAGCTCACCGAGATATTACGTCCAAAATGATTGGCTGTGTTGACCCACCATTCAGAGTAATCAAGGAAGTGTGACGCACGCGTACGGTAGACCTGAGGCGACACCATGTCGATGATACCCTCATTGAGCCAGGCTACTGGGTCGGAATAGATACCATTGTATTGCCAATCGCTCATGGTCGATGCTGGCAGACCGTAATCAGCTATGTTCGGCGGGTTGCAGGGACCTGCAGGGGATATACCGAAATTGAGATAGGGTTTGGTCGAGGCTATACAGTCGCGCACGTCTCGCACCATGGCGTTTACGTTGGCGCGTCGCCAGTCGGCCTGAGCGAGTGTTCCACCAGATGCTTTATAGGCATTGTAGAGGTCTGCGTCCTTAGAAAGAGAGGTACCATTGGTATAGAAGTAGTCGTCAAACACTACACCATCGACATCATACTTAGTGATAATCTCGCGGGTCACATCGACGATACGCTGGCGTACTTGAGGCAAACCGGGGTTAAGTATTGTCTCGGTACCTTCCTTAGTAAGCAGCCAGTCGGGATGAGATGTCTCGTAGTTCTTCTCGTTATTACCACCGTAGAGCGATTTACCGGCATAGCGGTAGGGGTTGATCCAGGCGTAAAGCTCGATGCCGCGTTTGTGGCACTCCTCGATGATTGTGGCCAGAGGGTCAATAATGGGGGCTGTGCCGCGTGAGCCACCTACACATGCAGCCCAGGGCTCGTAGGACGACTCATACATAGCATCGCAATGTGAGCGCACATGGAAATAGATAGTGTTGTAGTTATTGGCCTTGAGATCGTCGAGCTGGGTCTGAAGATTCTTCACCTGGCGATTTACAGCCGACTCTGAGGTCAGTGCGCCCGAAGGCCACTCACCCAAGAAAGCGGTAAGCCATAGGGCACGGTGTTCGCGGTGGGGCTGAGCCTGCATGACTACAGCTGCCGCCAGCAGTGCGATAGTGATTAGTTTCTTAAACATTGCATTAAATAAAAGGCTCAGGTCGTCAAGGTCATTAACGACCTTAACGACCTGAGTTGTTATCAGTAAGTTATGATTAGAATAGCTTAGTCTTGTTGGGGTTGATTACCACGCCAAGGATAGCATCGTTGGTTTCACCATACTTCTCGATCTTGTCGGTTGCAGGATCGTAGTAGAGGATACCCTGGCCGAAGCCTGAACCGTCGGTAGCGGTGGGACGGAAGCCCATGTATACGCGGCCGGTCTCGTTGTCAACAGCAAACTGAGTCATGTTGACAGTCTCAGTTGTTGAGTTGATGGGATCACCCTCCATCTTGAAGTTCTTGGTGGGCTTGGTA
>CAMWOD010000118.1 GCA_947175715.1 uncultured Porphyromonadaceae bacterium | reverse complement strand
GAGATACCGTGAGGCATTTCCTCACCTTGGTTTTATACAATAGGAAAAAATAAAAGCCTGATTATTTTACGGGCATCTTGTCGAGGCGGCGCTGATGACGGCCTCCGGCAAATGCGGTATTCAGAAATACGCTGACACACTCCAGTGCCACCGAAGGCTCGATGAATCGGCCGGGGAGCACGAGTATGTTGGCGTCGTTGTGTTCACGTGCCAGGCGTGCCAGTTCGGGTTGCCAGCACAAGGCGGCGCGAATACCCTGATGTTTATTGAGAGTCATGGCTATACCGTTGCCGGTGCCGCATATCGCTATGCCAGGATAGCATTCGCCGCTTTCCACGGCCAGGGCGCATGGGTGGGCAAAGTCGGGATAGTCGCACGACTCGGTTGAGTAGGTGCCAAAGTCTTTGTAGGGTATCGAGTTGGCTTCGAGATACCCCTCGATGATGGATTTGAGTTCAAATCCGGCGTGGTCACTGCAAAGGGCGAGCATGATGAGTTATGGTATTTATGGTGTTTTGGTAGATTGCTGAGGGTTGAGGCCTATGCGCCGCCATGCCCAGCCGGGTATCAGTCGCCACAAGGTGTCGACTATGCGCCAGCGCGAGTCGATTGTGGCAACACGTCGACCTCGGGTAATGGCTTTTTCGATAAGTGGAGCTGCTTGGTCGAGCGACATTGTCATCGGGAACTTTGTGTCGCCGTTGAGCAGCGGAGTGTCGATGAATCCGGGGCGGATGTCGGTAAATCCTACGTTGACGTGCTCCTGATGGGCGAGCTGGTTGAGTGCGTCGAGATATGTGCGCTGGAAGCGTTTGGAGGCTGAGTAGCTTGCCGCGATGCCAATGCCGCGGGTGCCGGCTATTGATGATATTACGGCAATACGTCCCCGGTCTACATTGGCCGTGGCCTTGAAATAGTTGTAGGCCGCATCGACTATGCGCACCATGCCGGCGCAGTTGACCTCCACTGTATTGACATCTATGGCCTCTTTGAGATCAGGGTTCATGTGTCCCACGCCCGAGCAGTAGAGCAGCACGTCCATGCCGTCGATCAGCTCGATCAGGTCGAGAAAACGCTTTGCCGCATCGGGTGCGGTGACATCGATGGTTGAGTAGGCCACATTGGCCGGAAATTGCTCTTTGATAGCCTTTAGGGGCTCCTCACGTCTGGCGGCTATGCCTACACGCCACCCCATTCGGGCCATATCGGTGGCTATGCGCTGTCCGATACCCGACGATGCACCAATTATCACGATTTTTTTCATTTCGCTTCAGGATTTATAGGTTGAGAGTCGAGGGTAAGATTGGGTGGATTTTCCACTCCCTCACTCGCTTTAATAACCTGATTATGCGGGCGATGGTTGAGGTCGAAAGTATAATAAAATGAAAAACTGCCGGCCCAGTTGCTGCGTGAGGTGCCGTATCCGGGTATATACCATGGCTTGCCGTTGGCGGCTTTGCCGTCGCTCATCAGAGAGTGGTATTTCACTTGCCAGCCTGCCGATAACTGCCCCCATAGCTTCACTTTAACGCCGATCAGCAGCTCAAAATAGCTTGCGGTGACCGATTGCCACGGTATGTCGAAGTGGCTTGTCTCACCCCAATAGGGGTCGCGGAGTGTGATATCGGTGATTTCGTACTTGAACGGGGTGAAGCCAAACCTGACGCCGGCGTAAACCTCGTAAGCTGGATTGGAATTGTATAGGAAATTGTAGTCGGCGCCTATTTTGAAATAAGGTGCCATCTTGCTCTTGTATGAGAAATTGCCTCCATCGGGGGTAAAGTTGGCGTCGCCGATACCCACATCGATTATAGGGCGGTAACGGTTGTGCAGGTTCACCCCTGCCGAAAATCCGATCAGGCCGTAATGGTTGCCGAATGCGCGCATCAATGGGTCCCAGATGTCAACACCGAATGTAAGTCCCGACAGCAGGGGGTACTCCATTTTGGGCACGTTGGTAATAAGATGTGTTGTATCGTTGTATTCAGCGCCGGTGATGGTGTCGATCAGAATCACGTTGCCATTATCGTCGTGCATGTGAATCACCGATGGGGGCAGGCGTCGACGAGTGGTGTCGCGCTCGGCGGGATGCGTCTCGCCGGCGGCCACTGCGGGCTTCACGGGCGTAATGCGTCGTTGAGGTGTCATGGTGAGCACCGCAATCATTATCAGTGAGCATATTATGGCTATACGGCTCGTCATTGACGCATATATATTTTAAGGCGTTGCTGGTCGACATTGGTGATCAGCGAATCGGTGATTTCGATCGATTCGATCAGGTGGGTGGTATAGTCCATCTGGTCGATGTGGTAGTAGTACATAGCCCCGCACTCCTCCGACACGAAGTAGGGTATCGAGGTGTAGTCAAGCGATATGGTGTCGTTGTAGCGGTCGGAGTCCAACGCTTTATAAGTATAGTGTATCACGTAGGAGGTGGCGTTGGCGGTGCTTCGTAGCGGCAGGTATACCTCGCTCACGGTAGTACCGGGGGTGATAAGCAGCGAATCGTTGGGGGCGCCCACGCCGTGTATAGCGAGCGAGTCGAGCTGTATGGGCTTTCCGTCGGAGAAGTAGAAGCCTGCCAGGGGGATGCTTGAGCCATTGTCGAGGCACCCCGAGGTGTTGCATCCGGCCATCAGCAAGAGAGCCGCGAGCAGTGATATGCAGCCCGTTTTATTCACCATCCTTATCGTTGGTTTTTTTCTCGCCAAGCACTTCTTCAATCTCATAGTCGTTGCGGCGGTGAGAGTTGCGCACTATCAGCTCGCCGATAAATCCGGTGAGAAATAGCTGCGTGCCCAGTATCATGGTAGTCAGCGCGATGTAGAAGTAGGGTGAGTTGGTGACCAGGGTGTACTGGTTGCCATGGTACATGTTGTATAGCTTGATGGCGCCCACGGCTATCACGGCAAGGAATCCGATGATAAACATCAGGCTACCGAGCAGGCCGAAGAAGTGCATGGGCTTTACGCCAAACTTGTTGGTAAACCACAGCGTGGCCAGGTCGAGGTAGCCGTTGACAAAGCGGTCAAGGCCGAATTTAGTTTTGCCATATTTGCGAGCCTGGTGGTGTACCACCTTCTCGCCGATGCGTGTGAAGCCGGCATTTTTGGCCAGATATGGTATGTAGCGGTGCATGTCGCCGTACACTTCGATGCGCTTCACCACCTTCTGGCGGTAGGCTTTGAGTCCGCAGTTGAAGTCGTGCAGGTTCTTAATGCCGCTCACTTTGCGAGCTGTGGCGTTGAAGAGCTTGGTGGGTATAGTCTTCGACAGCGGGTCGTAGCGTTTTTGCTTCCACCCCGACACCAGGTCGAAGCCGTTGCGTGTGATCATGCGGTAGAGCTCGGGTATTTCGTCGGGTGAATCCTGCAGGTCGGCGTCCATTGTTATCACCACGTCACCCTGAGCCATGCCAAATCCGGTGTTGAGCGCCGGCGACTTGCCGTAGTTGCGGCGGAAGCACACCCCCTTTACTGCGGGATTGTTCTGGCGCAGTTGTTTTATCACGTCCCATGACTGGTCGGTGGAGCCATCGTTGACGAAGATGATTTCGTAGCTGAATCCATTGGCGTCCATCACACGGCGTATCCACGCTTCGAGTTCGGGGAGCGATTCGGCTTCGTTGTAAAGAGGTACTACTACTGATATATCCATTACCTGGTTGAGTTATTGTTGTGGCAAGTGATGCGTACCAGCCAAGCCACCACCATTGAGAGCATTGAGCCTGTGAATACGCCCACCCACACAAATTCTATAGAGATATCGGCCGGGGTGATTATATGCCCCTGATCGATGACATGTTGCACAGCCGCGGCGGTCTCGGCTTTTCCGCCAGCCAAGAGCACGTTGACGCATTGCTCAAGAAGTTGGCGTATATAGTTGGGAACGAGCCATTTCATATATAGATAGCTCACCGAGGCCATGATTATCGAACCTCCGATAAACACCATTATGCCTTGCATCCACAGCTCGGAGTAGAGCGTGCAGCAATAGTCCTTGATGTAGGTGCGTCGCAGCATGAAGTACACCATCACCGGCACCGCCGACATCATCAGGAGTGCCAGCAGCGACAGGGCGTTGACCCACAGCGAGGAGGCGGCCACCACAAAAGTGGCCGACAGCCATACACCCATCAGCAAGCCCTGCTCGGCGCCGCGCCTTACGCCAGTCTTGCGTGTAGGTAGAGGTGAGGGTGGGTAGGGCATAATGGTTGACACATTGGTTCAAAATCATGCAAAATTACTGTTTTTTGTCGAATGTGTCATAATTTTGTGTCAATTCGGTACGAAAGTTTGGGAGGGTATCCAAAAATCATACATTTGCTGTATACAAAGCGAAGCAATCATTTCATAAACTTCCCTCAAAAATTGGCAGGTATAAAATCATTAGCTAAGGACACGGCCATCTATGGCCTGTCGAGTATCATCGGGCGTTTTCTCAACTGGTGCCTGGTGCCGCTGTATGTCTATATCTTCCCATCTTCCGAGTATGGAATAGTGAGCTATCTCTACAGCTTCACCGCTGTGGCGCTGGTGATACTCAACTATGGCATGGAGACGGGTTTCTTCCGCTTCGCCAACAGTGAGCACGACTCCGAGCGTGTCTACACCACGTCGTTGCTCTCAGTTGGGTGTACGTCGCTCATTTTCATATTGCTGCTCACGGCCTTTATTCAGCCGGTGTCGCATGCGCTGCTGCTGCCGCATCATCCCGAGTACGTGTGGCTGCTGGGGGTCACCGTGGCCATCGATGCTTTCACCAACCTCCCCTTTGCCTACCTGCGCTTCAAGAAGCGCCCCATGCGGTTTGCCTCGATCAAGCTGCTCAACGTGGGGCTAAATATATCGCTCAACATGCTCTTCCTGCTGGGTTGCCCGGCCTTGATGAAGTGGTGCCCGGCTGTGGTGAGCTGGTTTTATGAGCCCCTCGGTGGCATGGCTTTCGGCATAGGGTGGATATTTCTGGCCAACATACTCTCCACGCTGGTTGTGCTCCTGTG
>CAMWOD010000117.1 GCA_947175715.1 uncultured Porphyromonadaceae bacterium | reverse complement strand
GAGTGAGATGTGGGACCGCAGCGGCATAGGTGAGAAGCTCCGCGAAATCTCCGAGCTGCACGAACAAGGTGCCGATGTGATGATGGGTGCTTTCGCTCAGTTGAAGTCGTATGCTTTTTTCCACGATGTAGCTAATTGGTTCAGAGCCTTTGACCCCGAGAATAGTCATCTTACCCACCTTAAGTCGAGCAATGAATTACTCGATCTGATAGAGATGTCACCTGGAATGTGCGACAGCGATAAGTTTTCTCTCGGTTTGTCGATGGGTTCTCTACCCGATGCACAAAAGCGTGCATTGAGTTCGCATCTCGCGGCTCAGTCACAACAGATTGCTGAGGTGAAGCTCGCATCGCTCACCACCGAGCGCGACAATCGTCGCTCGGATGCAGCCGACTTCATACACGATATCTACCGCTTTTTCCGTCTTTACAGGCGTAAGAGTGATTTCAACGACCCCTTCGCAAGTGATATATTGCTGAACGAGATTGATGTTTTGCACCCTGATGTTGATGATGTTGATACGTTGTTGCTATTGGTTAACCTCGGGCTCAAGGGTCAGCAATGGGAGTCGGTAATCAAACTGTTGCAACGTCTGCGCGATATAGGAGCGGCTACCGAGCAGAACTTCCAGCAGATGGGGTACTGCTATCAGCGATTGGGCAACTATAAACAGGCCATTGAGTGCTACAATAAGGCAGCCCTGATTGATGCTACCAACCGCTGGACTATCAGCCGCCTTGCTGCGAGCCATCGTATGGCGGGAAATCCGGCTGAAGCCCTGCGATACTATCGTGAGATTGAAAAATCGCAATCCGACGACCTGAAGCTGGCCATGAACATAGGGTACACACTTCTTGAACTTGGCAAGGATAGCGAAGCCGCTGAGTATTTCTTTAAGGTTGATGTGCTCGATGAGAAATCACACCGGGCGCTACGTCCGTTGGCATGGAGCTTGCTGCGCAGCCGCCAGCTCGAACAAGCCGAAACATACTACAAGCGAATACTCGAAAATGACCCAACAGCCGACGACTATCTCAATATGGGGCATTTGGCGTTGGTGAGCCGTCGTATGTCGGATGCGATCAACTTCTACCGACTCTATATCGACATGAAGGATGGTGACATCCCTACCTTCGTTAAGGCTTTTATGGCTGATGCCGAGTCGCTTACGGTGATGGGTGTCGACCCTATGCTGCCACCGCTCATACTTGATCACATTCGTTATACCCAGAATTAATCTTTAACATTTTATCCATATGGTAATACAACGCTGGCAATCAGTACTGCTCTTTATCTCCGCTCTTTGCATGGCCATAGTGTGCTTCATTCCCTTCGCCACTGCAGGGTCTCAACTCGTAATGCCTACCGAACTCACAGTGTTTCTGGTGCTCAACATCACTACAGCTATTCTGCTGCTGGTGTCGATATTCATGTTCAACAACATGCGCCGACAGAAGCTGATCACGTTGCTGGGCATATTCTTGATGTTGGTATCATTCTTTACCGGGGCAACAAGCGCTTATGTAAATTATGACGATGTGAATCTTGCCATCGGTGGGTGCGCTCTGTTTGCTGTGGCCCTGATCACAGCTATATGGGCCTATCGCCGCATCGTTGCCGACCAAAAGCTGCTCCGCGCTGCCGATCGTTTGCGTTAGAACTGGAAGTAGATGAATGGCATCACCTCGGCGCTCATAAATTCAATGACCAGCTGTACGGTGACGATAAATACTACCAGTTTTATAATCCAGTTGGAGCGAACGAATCCGCGCCCGATAGCTGACACCCAGCGCGTGGGCAGCGCATGAGTCACGATGATTATTCCCATCATTATGGCCCAGGTGGCGCGGGCTTGAAAGAATGGCATGATAGTAGCCGACTGAAAGTTGGTGAATATATTGTGTATTATCAGCCAAGCATCGCTCCAGTCATTAGCGCGGAAGAATACCCATAACATTGATACATAGAGCATCGTTAAGCTCCAGCTCACTGCTTTTACAGGCCACGTGTCGGGTATGCGCTTGAGCCAGGGGTGACATGCTTTGTGTACCGCCAGCCCCACACCGTGCATAGCTCCCCAGAATACGAATTTCCATGCTGCGCCGTGCCACAGTCCGCCGATGAGCATGGTCAGGAAGTTGTTGATATATGTGCGCAGAGTGCCTTTACGGTTGCCTCCGAGCGGTATGTAAAGGTAGTCGCGAAGCCATGACGATAGAGAAATGTGCCAACGGCGCCAGAAGTCGGTGAGATTGCGCGACTTGTAGGGGAAGTTAAAATTGATGCCCAGTCTGAAGCCCATGATAAGGGCGATGCCAATAGCCATATCAGAGTAACCCGAGAAGTCGCAATAGATCTGTACTGTATATCCGATGGCTCCCATCAGGCTCTCAAAGCCTGTATAGCCTGTTGGTTCGGCGAAAATCAGGTCATTGTATTGGCATATATAGTCGGCGATTATCGCTTTCTTGAGGATACCGACGATGATGAGCCAGAAGCCCCAGTATATCTCAGCCTTCAGGGGGGGATGGTTGTTGCGTAGCTGCGGCAGGAAGTAGTCGGCGCGTACTATCGGGCCTGCTACAAGCGCCGGGAAGAATGAGAGGAAGAAAATGTAGTCGATCCATCGGGCGGTGGGCTCAACCTTACCTTTATAAACATCGACTATGTAGCTTATTGATTGGAAAGTGTAGAATGATATGCCCACTGGCAATATAATGTCAAGTGGCTGAAAATTGCCCTCAACCATTTGATTCCAATTCCATAGGAAGAAGTTGGCATATTTGAAATATACAAGTACGCTCAGTGAGGTAATGATCGATACAGCCACGCACAGGCGACGTGCGGCTATTGATATCAACTTTACAAGTAGGCGTGACAATGTCCAGTCAACCAGCGATGTGCCGACGAGGAGCAGAAAGAACAACCCACTTGACTTATAGTAGAAATAAAGTGAAAACGCTACGACGAAGAGCACCATTTGGGTACGGCTGCGCTTTATCATGGCATATAAGGGCATCACCACGATAAACAGACACCAGAACAGAGCGCTTGAAAATATCATCGGCGCGTCGGGACGGTATTGTAGGTGGTATAATATGTTTTCCCAGATGTGTTGCATCATTTATCGGTAGGTTGTAGTACCACAACACGGTTGGCGCGTGCGCTCTTTTCGCTGGGCATATCCATCTTGATGGGGTGGGCGCAGTGCTTGGGCATCCATCGCACTATAGAGTCCATCCACAAGGCCGCCGAAGCGCTGGTGGGATGTGCGCCATCGCTCTTACGGTCGAAATGCATGCCATTGCTCAAGAAGAATGTGCCCTGTGCGGCGTTGGAAGCTATCAGGCGATTGATGCCGGTATCCTCTTTCCAGTTGGGCGGGCCAATCCACACGTAAGGTATGGGATCGATCTCACTTAGGATTTTTTTCACATACTTATCGCGCTGTTTCTCTATGTCCTTTACGAATAGTTCGTTAGCTCCAAGGCTAATGAATACATAATCGGGGTCAAACTGCTTGATATATTCCGGTATGTGTGTTGATTCACCCCATACTTTCGAAGTGGAGCTGTACCATATCACGCAGTATAGCGAATGTCCATTGGCCTTGGCGTACGCCGCCAGGCGAGGATATAATCCCTCAAGCATTGAGTCGCCTATGAAGAGAATACGCTTGGGTAGTGTGTCGGTCTCTACCTTTTCGACTTTGCTCTGCGATAGTGCTATTATTTCTTCGGTGGAGAGTGATGAGATGTCTTCATCCGACTGGCTCCGGGGGGTGCCGAATATCTCCTCCCAAAGCGAGGACGTTTTCAACTGATAAGACGCAAAAGCGATGCTGTCGTGCTGTGATGCAAACAGCATGATGGCAAATGTGATGACAAGTATGGCCCATAGGCCCAGGTAGCCGCGTCTCATTGTGGAGTTGTGAGGTGAAATAGGCCTCAAAGATACTCCAAATCCATCAAATTCGCATTATTTGTGTGATAATTTCCGAAAAAATATAGTGGAATGAGTAAGCGAAAAATGAACTGCGCAATCACTGGGCACGGCGGGTGTCGCGTATCACATAGTCGCGAATCATGGCGAGAGCAATCTGCTGCACTGGAGTGAGCTCGAATGTGGGTGCGCCAAAAAGCATTTCATCGGCCAGGGCACGGGCTATGATGGTGCTGTCGCCATCGGGGAGTGACTTGATGGTGTTAATCACGCGTGAGCTGAGTACGATCGATGAGTTCATATCGGTGAGAGGATTTTGTTGATTTCTACACCGCAAAGGTGTCGGAGGGGTAGGGCAACTCTATCTGCACACCAATGTTAATGAATGCTAATCAGTCGATAGTTTATCCTTCAAGAATTTTCCGGTATAACTCCCCGGGCACTCAGCTATCTGCTCAGGGGTGCCTGTAGCTACTACCTGACCTCCGTTATCGCCACCCTCCGGCCCTATATCGATGATATGATCGGCACATTTGATTACATCCATGTTGTGCTCAATGATGATAACGGTATGCCCCTTATCGATCAATCGGTTGAAAGAGTCCATCAGCGTCTTGATGTCGTGGAAGTGTAATCCCGTCGTTGGCTCGTCGAAGATGAACATAGTAGGTTGTGGCTTCTCCATAGCAAGGAAATAAGCCAGTTTTACACGCTGGTTTTCTCCTCCCGATAGTGTGGACGATGACTGTCCGAGCTTGATATAACCCAGGCCGACATCTTGCAATGGTTTAAGGCGCTTCACAATTTTTCGCTCGCTGGAACTATCTCCTTGACCAAAAAATTCGATGGCTTCATCGACGGTGAGATTTAGAACGTCGTTGATATTTTTGCCGCGGTAAGTTACGGCCAGCACGTCGCGTTTAAACCGCTGACCCTGGCACTCCTCGCATGTGACAGTGATATCAGCCATAAACTGCATTTCTATGGTTACGGTACCCTCGCCTTTGCCATCCTCGCAGCGTCCCCACTCGGCGTTGAATGAAAAAATGGCTGGTGTGAATCCCATCTGCACCGATGGTTG
>CAMWOD010000116.1 GCA_947175715.1 uncultured Porphyromonadaceae bacterium | reverse complement strand
CCCATAATCACCTGCTTAGTAAGCCGAGCATCCTCTTCGAGCTGACGTGCCCATCGCATGCTTTCCGGCAGGCTCCCACCATAGATCCACTCTATTATCGCATTCATTGCAGGGATGCTTACAAGTAGGGCTAAGATAGCCCAAAGTGTGGTAAATACCCGTGGTCCATGCATTACTTCGAGTAGTTCGCCAGGATAGCGTGTTGTTAGCAATGCAGTGAGAACGGCGGGTAGTATAAAAACTAATACATCCTGCAGTACAGCCATGATGCGTAGTGATGCGGTAGTACTCTCCACAACGCTTGAAAGTAGCTGTGTGAGTAGCGAAGTCACCACCAGCATAAATATCATCAGGCAAAATAACATGCCCAGCGCAAGAGCTGGTTTAGTAGCGGTGCGGTATCGGTTATTGGTCATAGATAAAAGTCTTTGGTAAGTTCGATAAAATCGTTCGATTCGATATAAAGTGATTGTTTAATTATTGGTGTCAATTTCTTAGACATTAATACCATAACCCGTCGTGGATCTTTTCCCTTACTATGAGCTACTGTTACTTCGACATTGATATACAGTTGATGCATGACAGCTGAATAGATTATGGCGTCTCTTCTTGAATAGGGTAAAATTAGAGCCAACTTTCCATGATCGCTTAGCATACCGGCAGCATGCGCGATTAGGCGGTCGATTGGCAGAGATGACTCCGACCTTGCAGCTGCACGCCGTGGGTCGGGGCTTATAAGTTTTTCCTCAAAAAAAGGAGGATTACTTACTATCAGGTCGTAGCGTTGAGTGGGGTGGAAATCAAGGAAATCGGCGTTTATCACACTCACATTCTTACTCCACGGCGAGCGTCTGATATTTAGCGATGCCTCAGCGGCAGATGCCGTATCGATTTCCAATGCCGTAACATCTTCGACCCCTCGTTGTGCGAGCATCAAAGCTATCAAGCCCGTGCCAGTGCCAATGTCGAGTGCGCTGGAAACACCGTCAACAGGCACCCACGCACCTATTAGCACGCCATCAGTACCGACTTTCATGGCATTAGCCTCCTGAGTGATCGAGAATTGCTTGAATCGGAAATCAGTCATGGTGGTAAGGTTCGCCGCGAAGTATAGTCATGGCTCGATATAGCTGTTCGGCGATAAACAGACGCACCATTTCGTGCGGGAAGGTCATCTTTGAGAGTGATAAAAGCGAGTTGGCGCGATCGTACATTGCCTGTGAAAAACCGTAGGGCCCACCGACCACTATAATCCATCGGCTTGGTAGCGTCACCATCTTGCGATCGATATCCATGGCAAACTCACGTGAGGTCATCTCTCGGCCGCGTTCATCGAGCAGGGTCACATAGTCGGCCCCGGTGATTGTGGCAAGCATCGCCTCACCTTCGAGCACCTTCTGTCGCTCAGGGCCTTGATTGCGTTTCACATCGGGAATCACACGAATATCCATTGGCACGTAGCGGCGCACACGGCTTGCGTATTCCTCGATGCCCTGCGCAATATATCCTGTAGCTGTCTTGCCTACTACCAGCAGTGTAATCTTCATGGCTGAAACTGTAATTATGGGCAAAGGTAACGATTTCTCGGGAAATCAAAAAAATTGCTGTTTCCGAATTTTTTGCGTACCTTTGTAGCAAATCCACTATATTATTGCCAGCTGCTTGATATGAACCATGAAATAGCCCGCCCTCATCAATTGAGAGGCATGTTCCAAAACTGGTTTCTCGATTTTGCCTCATATGTGATACTGGAGCGCGCCGTGCCCCATATTGATGACGGGCTCAAGCCAGTTCAACGCCGACTGATGCACTCGCTGCAGACTGTTGACGATGGCCACTTCATCAAGGTAGCTACCGTGGTGGGTGAGACCATGAAGTATCACCCTCATGGCGACGCCTCAATCAATGATGCGCTCGTAACTTTAGGACAAAAGGGGTTGCTTGTCGACACTCAAGGCAACTGGGGTAACATACTCACAGGAGCATCAGCTGCTGCAGGTCGTTACATTGAGGCACGACTATCCACTTTTGCGCTGGAGACTGTGTATAATCCTAAGATCACTGAGTGGGTGCCATCGTACGACGGCCGTAACCGCGAGCCTGTAACCCTACCGGTGAAGTTCCCACTTCTGCTGGTGCAAGGTGTCGAAGGTATTGCAGTGGGCCTGTCGTCGAAGATTTTACCACACAACTTCAACGAAGTGTGTGATGCAGCGGTGAGCTATCTGCGAGGTGAGGAATTCAATCTATATCCCGACTTCCCCACTGGTGGATTTATCGATGTGAGCCGCTATAACGACGGAAGCCGCGGCGGAGCTGTAAAGATACGCGCAAAAATCGAGAAAGTCGACAATAAAACTCTTGCCATCACAGAGATTCCTTACGGTAAAACTACAGGTGTAATCATTGACTCGATACTAAAAGCATTTGAGAAGGGAAAAATAAAGATACGCAAAATCGACGATAACACCGCCGAGCAAGCTCGTATCATGGTCTACCTGATACCAGGCACTTCGAGTGATAAGGCCATTGATGCTCTTTATGCGTTCACCGACTGCGAAGTGAGCGTATCGCCCAACTGCTGCGTGATTCGCGACAAGCGTCCTGAATTTCTTGGAGTAGGGGATGTGTTACGTCATAGTGTAGACCGTACAATCGACCTTTTCCGCCGAGAATTTGAAATACAACTTGGAGAGCTCCGTGAACTCTTATTTTTTGCCACACTCGAGCGACTGTTTATCGAGAATGGGATTTATAAGGATAAGGAGTATGAGCACGCCCAGTCAACCGAGGCAGCTATCACCCATGTCAAAGGTCGCTTGATACCACTTGTGGCCGAATTTTACCGCGACATCACCGACGATGATGTAAAGCGCCTCTTCGATATACCGATGAAGCGTATATTTAGATTTAACTCAGATAAAGCCGACCAGGTGATTGCCACCTATAAGTCAAAAATTGAAGAGCTGCTTTACAAGCTGGCGCATCTCACCGAGGTGACAATTGAGTGGTTTAATCATCTGAAAGAAAAGTATGGCGCAGCATTCCCGCGTCGCACCACACTGCGCAACTTCGACAACATTGAGGCAGCCACCGTGGCCGAGGCCAACGAAAAACTCTATATCAATCGTGAGGAAGGATTTATAGGTACATCACTGAAAAAAGATGAGTTTGTATGCAACTGCTCGGCTATAGATGATATCATCATATTCTATAAAGATGGTCGCTACAAGGTAGTCAAGGTGCAAGAAAAACTCTTTGTTGACAAAAATGTACTGTATATCAACGTATTCAAGCGCAACGACCAACGCACCATATACAATGTGATATACCAGAATGGCCGCGGAGGCGTGTACTATATGAAGCGTTTCTGTGTTACTGGAATAACACGCGACAAGGAGTATAATCTCACCCCA
The DNA here is from genome assembly GCA_947175715.1 of uncultured Porphyromonadaceae bacterium. Lineage (GTDB taxonomy): Bacteria > Bacteroidota > Bacteroidia > Bacteroidales > Muribaculaceae > JAJPXC01. The sequence continues at coordinate 1,631 of CAMWOD010000116.1, read as the reverse complement.
GGAGCACCAGGAACCAAAGTTTTATGGTTCTCAGCCAACCCAAATGGAGAGGCCGAAGTTGTGAAGGTGACACTCAAGCCCAAGCTTAGGTTGAAGACTCTGTAATTTGACGTTGATTTTAGCAAACTCGCCATCAAGGGTAAGCAGTCGCTTGGCAACTTAGTGACCAAAAATGAGATACACCGCTTGTCGCTCAAAGAACGCGGAGTGTCGACACTCGGTGGAAGAAAAGTGTGGTTTGATCCCGATGTGCTTCGCCTTAACTATGATGGACGCGGAGACTACTTAGGAGAATTTTCAGGAGGCGACCAGATACTTGTAATACTTAAGTCGGGTGAATACTACATGACATCGTACGATGCCGGCAATCACTATGAGGACAATATACTACGCATCGAGAAATTCCGCAAGGGTGTAGTGTGGACTGCCGCACTCAACGATGCTGACCAAGGTTATCCCTATCTCAAACGCTTCACCTTCGAGCCTACGACCCGCAAGCAGCGTTTCCTCGGGGAGAATGAGCAATCAACACTCATAGCCTTAACCGATGCCCCTGGAGCTCGTTTTGAAGTGAAATTCGGAGGATCGGATGAGTTCCGCGAGCCAATGATTATTGATGCACGCGAATTTATCGCTATCAAATCAGTGAAGGCCAAGGGTAAGCGAATATCCAACTACTCTATTGAGTCCATCACCGAGATTGAACCTGCCGAAGTGCCACAAGATGAAATAACCGAAGTAGAAGGTGACGACCCGGTACAGGATGTCGAACCTGTCGAACCGGAACTGAGCGATGACGAGGTGCGCGATGAAATCCTCGGTCAACAACGCTTATTTGATGACTGATACCCAGTGATGAAAATAATCAAGGGAATAATATCAGTCATGCTGTTGCTTGCCGCATCATCGGCGGCTGCTGAAGCTGACACTGTTTTGACCACGGTAGTGCGTCCAGTTACATCAAGCTATACTATAGGCATTGGATCGGCGCATCAAGCCAACACATATCTCACCCCTTTGAAATATGAAGGAATAGCATCGTCGCTCAACTACGAACGTTGGCAGGCTATGAAATTCAGTCCCAAGCAATGGGTGATGCGCATGGCCTTTATGCTCAACGTCGACAAGACCCAAAATCCCGCTCGCAATGCAACTATGTGGTATGTAGGTATACAAGCATCTTGGTCAATGATGCACCGGTGGAATCTTAATGAAGCTCTCACATTAGGAGCCGGACCGGCCACATCGCTTGAATTAGGTTGCCTCTACAACCGACGTAATGGCAATAATCCGGCACAAGCCAATGCAAGCTGGATGATTGGCGGTGAAGCCTACGCTACTTACAAATTAAATATCAGGTCATTGCCTGTAACATTAGGTTACCATGCGAGCGTTCCATTAACTGGCGCATTTTTCACGCCACAGTATGGCGAACTTTACTATGAGATTTATCTTGGCGACCATTCGGGACTTGCGCACTGGGGATGGTGGGGCAACTATTTTGCCATACACAATCAGTTTACAGCCGATCTGCACTTTGGAGCGACTGCCATGAGGCTTGGTTTCCAACTTGACTATACTACAACTGCAGCCAACCATATCACCACACGCTCCACGCGCTATATGTTTAA
>CAMWOD010000115.1 GCA_947175715.1 uncultured Porphyromonadaceae bacterium | reverse complement strand
CTATTTAACTAAATGTTTTTTCAAAATCCGGCGCTATTTTAACCAATGTTAATCAACATGGCGCTGTTGGAAGTGGGCTGTGATGATGGCGGCCTTGGCCTTGCCAACCACTGCGGCTATCTGCTCGGGGGTGGCCTCGCGCAGGCGCTTCACACTCTTGAATGTGCCGATAAGCAGCTCCACCGTCTTGGGTCCAATACCTGCTATGCCGTCGAGCTCGGATACAGTCTGCCCCTTCGACCGCCTGTTGCGGTGATGCGTGATGCCGAATCGGTGGGCTTCGTCGCGCAGGTGCTGCACTATGCGCAGCGATTCTGAATTTTTGTCGATGTAGAGCGGTGTCGAGTCACCTGGAAAATAGATTTCTTCAAGTCGCTTGGCGATACCCACCACTGCGATGGTGCCACGCAGGCCCATCTCCTCAAGAGCCTCGACCGCCGCACTCAGCTGCCCCTTGCCTCCGTCGACCACGATGAGCTGAGGCAAGCCCTCACCTTCCATCATCATGCGGGTGTAGCGGCGGGTGAGCACTTCCTTCATCGAAGCGAAGTCGTCGGGACCCTCGACCGTCTTGATATTGAAATGTCGATAATCGCGCTTGCTGGGCTTGGCGTCACGAAACACCACGCACGAAGCTACAGGGTTGGTACCCTGAATGTTGGAGTTATCGAAGCATTCAATATGGCGCGGCAGCTCAGTGAGTCGGAAATCCGATTTCATACGCTCGAGTATACGGTCGGTACGTTGTTGAGGATCAGTGCGTTCCATATTCTTGAGCATATCAACTTTGCTCTGTCGGGCATTGCGTGTCGACACGTCGAGCAACTTAGCTTTATCACCTCGCTGCGGTATAATGAAATTAACGCCATCAAGCTCTATATCAGGCATGAGTGGCACTATAACATCGTCATATTTCACATCGAAGCGCTGCCTGATTTCATCCATGGCGTAGGCCAGCAACTGCTCTTGCGTTTCGTCAAGGCGACGGCGGTATCGCAGGGTATAGCTGCGCACCACAGCCCCACGGCGCACGTGCATATAATTGATAAACACCTCGCGGTCGTCATCGTCGATGCCAAATACATCGATGTCGTTGATCGTAGTAGACACAATCACGCTCTTGGCTCGGTATTTCTCCACAAGCTGCAGCTTCTCCTTGAGCTCCTGCGCTTGTTCAAATTGCAGCTCCATCGACAGCCGCTCCATCTCCGACCGCAGGTAGTCGACGATTTCGGAGGTTTCGCCACGCAATATCTGCTTCACCCTCTCGATCCAGAGGCCATAGGTTTCGTGGTCGACAAGCCCCCGACAGCATCCGAGGCACTTGTGGATATGATACTCGAGGCATAGCCGCCCCTGATTGCGCTTGAGGTACTCCTCGGTGATGGGTATGCGGCATGTGCGCAACGGAAAGAGCTCATGTATCAGCTGTATCACGGCTCGGGCCGAACCCACATCGGTGAACGGACCATAATATTTGCCACCATCCTTGAGGCGGGTGCGGGTCATGAACACGCGTGGGTAAAGCTCGTTGGTCACCACAATCCAGGGGTAAGACTTATCATCCTTGAGCAGCACATTGTAGCGCGGCTTGTACTCCTTGATCATGGAGTTCTCGAGGTTGAGCGCATCCTGCTCGGTGGGAACCACGATATAGCTCATGTCGGCGATTGCGCGCACCAGCAGATTGGTACGCACCGACGGGTGAGTGCGGTTGAAGTACGATGATACCCTACGTTTCAGCTTTTTTGCCTTACCCACATAAATCACCGTACCCTCAGCGTCGTAGTACATGTAGACGCCGGGGGTATCGGGAAGTATTGCGATCTTCGCCTTAAGTTCGGGCGATTTTTCTTGTTTTGGCAAGTGTGTCTATCAGTAAGTTATCAGCGAGTTGACGTCGACATCCTGGGGTAGGTTGGCACGGCCGTTGAGTGCGCTGAGCTCGATGATAAATGATATGTAGATTTTCTTGGGGTTAAGCTGCTTCACCAGGTCGTAGGCAGCGGCCATGGTGCCGCCGGTGGCGAGAACATCGTCGTGAATCACCACGATGTCGTCTTCGGTGATGGCGTCGCGGTGGATTTCGATAGTGTCTTCGCCATACTCCTTGGCGTAGGTCTTCTTGATGGTGTCAGCGGGAAGTTTGCCGGGCTTGCGGCAGGGCACGAAGCCTGCGCCGAGCTCATAGGCGAGGATTGAGCCTCCGATGAAGCCGCGCGACTCGATGCCTACCACCTTAGTCACGCCCTTGTTGCGGTAGAGCTGCGACAGGTCGAAGCCTATGATGTGAAGTGCGCGGGGGTCCTTGAATGCTGTTGTGAGGTCTTTGAAAAGGACGCCTTTGGTGGGGAAGTCCTCTACGTCGCGGATTTTTGACTTGATGTATTCCATTAGATGGTTTATGAGTTTAGGGGTTTATTAGTTTAAGGATTGGGGGAGATGGAGGGGTTAATGTTTCACGTGGAACAGAGGTAAATCATGAATTATCGCCCCTTTAGGAGCAGCAGAATGTTGATGTCATTGGGCGAGATGCCCGGTATTCGCGAAGCCTGACCGACAGTTGCCGGCTTGATTTTTGCAAGCTTCTGTCGCGCCTCTGTGCTTATCGAGGTGATGGCAGAATAGTCGGTATTGTCATCGAGCTTCACATTTTCAAGCCGCATGATCTTATCGGCCACTTGTCGCTCTCGACTTATATATCCTTCGTATTTGATAAGTATTTCGGCAGCCTCAACAATCTCGTCTCGGCGTTGAGACTCGATCTCAGTAGCAATAAATTCGGCAAGCTTTGTCACGTGGTGAGCCAGCTTCTCTATGCTCAGCTGAGGGCGGAGCACGAGGTCGTAGAGTCGGCAACCGCGCGTCAATGGCGTAGTGCCCATAGCCTGGAGGTAATCGTTAATGAGGGTAGGCTTGATGGAGAACTGACGTGTGAATTCTATCAACGCATCGCGCTGATTGCGCTTCGACTCCATCAGTCTTAAGCGCTCTTCGGTAGCGAGCCCAATAGCTGCACCTCGAGGCGTGAGACGCATGTCGGCATCATCTTGACGAAGCAGAATGCGGTATTCTGCCCTCGAAGTAAACATGCGGTAAGGTTCGTCAACACCCTTAGTGACAAGATCGTCGATAAGCACACCTATATACGCCTCGTCACGGGCCAAAGTGAAGGGCTCCTTGCCATGAACTGCAAGAGCAGCATTGATTCCGGCGATAAGTCCCTGACCTGCAGCTTCCTCATAGCCGGTAGTGCCGTTGACCTGCCCAGCGAAGAAGAGGCCTTTCACCAACTTGGTTTCGAGTGTATGACGCAGTTGTGTTGGGTCGAAAAAGTCGTACTCTATCGCATAACCTGGACGATAAATCTGCACATCAGCAAGCGCCGGAATAGAGTGTAGCGCCGATATTTGTGTGTTGAGCGGCAGGGAAGAACTGAACCCATTAAGGTAAAACTCCTGGGTATCTTCCCCCTCGGGCTCGAGGAAAAGCTGGTGCTCGCTTTTATCGGCAAAGGTGACAATCTTTGTCTCGATAGAGGGGCAATAGCGAGGACCTATACTCTTAATCTGACCATTGTACATTGGAGAATTGTCAAGGTCGTCGCGCAGTATGCGATGCGTTTCCTCATTAGTATATATGGTATAGCATTCACGCTGGTGCAGCTCGCGGCGTACATCAGGCAGATAGGAGAATTTGTGGTAATCATCTTCTCCCTGCTGTGGCGTTGTAAGTTCCCACTTCACTGAGCGTCCATCTATACGCACAGGAGTACCGGTCTTCATGCGGTCGGTCACAAATCCAAGTTCACGAAGCTGCTCGGTGATACCATGCGATCGAGGTTCTGACACTCGCCCACCTGGTATCTGCACACTACCAACGTGCATCAGCCCATTGAGAAAAGTTCCGGCGGTAAGCACCACAGCACGTGCTCCGAACCGTGCTCCAAGAGCAGTGACTACTCCCTGCACGCGCCCATCCTCTATGTCAAGGCTCACTACCGAGTCTTGCCACAAATATAGATTGGGTGCGTTCTCGAGCGTGTGACGCCACAAAGCGGAGTAGCGCATTCGGTCGCTCTGAGCACGCGGACTCCACATGGCAGGCCCCTTCGAGCGGTTGAGCATCCTGAACTGGATGGCCGACCGATCAGTGATAATACCCATCTCTCCGCCGAGCGCGTCGATCTCACGCACGATCTGACCTTTGGCAATTCCGCCCACTGCGGGGTTGCAGCTCATCTGCGCTATCTTGTTCATGTCGATGGTTATGAGTAGTGTCGACGCACCCAGTCGCGAGGCTGCGAGAGCTGCCTCACACCCGGCATGTCCGGCTCCTATCACTATCACATCGTAGTTGGTGATCATCGACGTATGGGTATTATATGGGGTTATTATCCTGATTATCTGTTAGTTGACTTAATATTTCGAGCGCTTTATCCTCGTGAGATTCCATTATTTGGCGCTGCCCTGGCGCCTTATCGTCAATTCCGCAAAGGTGAAGCACTCCGTGGATGATCACGCGATGCAATTCACGCTCATAGTCCACGCCGAGCATCCGGGCATTGGAGGCGACAGTGTCGAGCGACAGATATATGTCGCCGCGCAAACGTCGGCCACGCGTATAGTCGAATGTAATGATGTCGGTGTAGTAGTCGTGCTGAAGAAATCGACGGTTCACATCGAGTATTGTGGCGTCGTCGCAGAATATATAGGTCAGTTCAGCCGCTTCACGGTCGTGATCGGCAGCGACAGCCGAAATCCAACGACGCAAAAGCCCCGCGTCAAGCGGTGGCATCTCCACCCCTTGAGCCATAAGCTGCAATTGTAATTCGCGTTTCGCCATATTTCGGGAAATTAACTCGCAAATTTAGAAATTTTCTCCAAAACCCCAATAAAAATTTTTCACCCCAACCAAGTATTCATGAAATCAGACCAATCAGACCTAACGGACCTATCCTATAACCCATATTTATCTGAGTAGTCCGAGTCGTCGGAATGGTCAGATAGGTCAGATAGATCCGATAGGCCAGAGAAAAGAATAAGTTGA
>CAMWOD010000114.1 GCA_947175715.1 uncultured Porphyromonadaceae bacterium | reverse complement strand
GAACTGATACTGTTCGGTATATCTTATAAGAAATAAAGTAACTATGAGCATAGAAACCCAAGGATTTTTTTCATTTAGTTCTGTCGACAAAGAGCCACAAGGTGAGCGAATTTGGGGAATGGATGAGCTGACGCTCCTACCCACACGCAACCTTGTATTGTTTCCCGGAGTATCGCTCCCTATCACACTCGGTAGAGCGTCCGCCATCGAAATAGCCGAGACTGCCGAGCGCGACTCCACCATGATAGGAGTTGTATGCCAGCTCGATGCCGACGTCGAAAATCCAGGCATAAGCGACCTGTTCAAATATGGAGTTTATGCCCGTGTCCTCAAGGTGATTACGATGCCCGACGACACCAAAATGGCCATAGTTCAGTCGTTTGAAAAATTTAAAATACTATCGCAAGTATCAGGCACACGACATCTCACCGCAAAAGTGAAAACCGTTGGCGAAATCCAGCCAAAGGCCGATAACAAGGAGTTTAGAGCATTGGCTCAGTCAATACGCACCGAAGCTCAACAACTGCTCAAGGCCACAGACACTCGCCCCGATGTGATGTTTAACACCTCCGAAGAATCCAACCCCGTTGATCTTGTCAACATCATAGCTTCTACTCTGCCGCTCCACCCCAAAGTGAAGATGGAGCTTTTGGCCGAACGTTACGTTCGTCACCGCGGGCAGGAGCTACTTGCCGAACTGGCAAAAAGCATGGAGATGGTGCGTATCACCCGTGAGCTTCAGTCGCGCGCCAAGCATTCGCTCGACGATAAGCAGCGCTCGGCATTCCTACAGCAACAGATGGAGGAAATTCGAGCCGAATTATATGGTGATGAGGATGAGATAGAAACGTTGAAGAAGAAAGGCGAAGAGGCCAACCTGCCCGAACACGTGTCAAAGATATTCAACAAGGAGCTCGAAAAAATACGCCGTATACCCCCACAGTCGCCCGACTATGCTGTGCAATACTCTTATCTCTCGACCCTGCTCGAACTCCCATGGAATAAAAGTTCGGAGGGTACCACCGATATTCCAGCAGCGTCACAAGTCCTTGAATCAGATCACTACGGGCTCGAAAAGGTGAAAGAGCGCATCCTCGAGCAACTTGCAGTAATGATAAATAATCCTAACGGTCGCTCCCCTATCATCTGCCTTGTTGGCCCTCCCGGCGTGGGCAAAACTTCACTTGGGCAGTCGATAGCACGTGCCTTAGGCCGCAATTACCAGCGCGTGTCGCTTGGAGGCGTCAACGATGAGTCGGAAATACGAGGCCATCGCCGCACATATATCGGCGCTATGCCCGGTCGTATCATCGATGCCATAAAACGTGCCGGAACTTCCAACCCGGTCATCATCCTCGACGAAGTCGACAAACTTGGCCGCGACTTCAAGGGCGACCCATCTTCGGCTCTGCTCGAAGTGCTCGACCCTGAGCAAAATTGTCATTTTCACGACAATTATATCGACGTGGACTTCGATCTGTCGAATGTACTTTTTATTGCTACAGCCAATACATTGTCAACACTCCAGCAGCCCCTACTCGACCGCATGGAAGTAATTGACATAGCCGGCTATCTCCCTGAGGAGAAAGTGGCGATAGCCCGTAAGCATTTCATACCGCGCATCCACAAGGAGCTGAACACCGAGTGGCTTAATGTGCAGATCCCTGACGAAACGCTTTACGCCATCGTGGAGCGTTACACATCGGAAAGCGGAGTGCGCCAGCTTGAAAAGCGTATAGCGCAGATAATACGCAAATTACTGCTTGCCAAGATGAGTGGCAAGGAAATTGAGCAATCAATCTCGCCCGATTCACTCGCTCCACTGCTGGGAGCCCCAGTATATAGCCGTGAACGCTATGAAGGCAATAACTTTGCTGGCGTAGTGACAGGGCTCGCATGGACCTCGGTGGGAGGAGAGATACTTTATATCGAGTCATCGCTTACCAGAGGCACCTCAGATAAACCGACACTCACCGGAAACTTGGGAGATGTGATGAAGGAATCGGCAATCTTAGCCCTGCAATATGTCAAGGGTCATGCCGCGCAGCTTGGCATCAATCCTGCCATATTCGACAAATACCAGCTACATATCCACGTTCCCGAGGGTGCAATACCCAAAGATGGCCCTTCAGCAGGCATCACCATGGTCACATCGATAGTATCAGCTATGACTCAACGCAAAGTGCGTGAGCGTCTGGCAATGACCGGCGAGATTACACTGCGTGGTCGTGTGCTCCCTGTGGGGGGTATCAAGGAGAAAATTTTGGCCGCAAAGCGTGCCGGAATCACCGATATTATCTTGTCGGCCGACAATCGCAAGGATGTTGACGACATACAGCAGCGTTATGTCGATGGGCTCACATTCCATTACGTCAACACCATAGATGAGGTTTTGGACTATGCTATTACCGACCAGCAGGTCGATAACCCCATTAATTTTGACCTGAACTGATGATGTGGCAATGGCTCTGCGTCATTCTTATTTTGCTACTCGTCATCGTTGTACTCATAAAGCGGGCAATGGTTAGCAACAAACAGCCCCACACGTTTACCGATTGCAACAACGACGGAGCCAACCTTGATGGATGCAGTGGATGCCCCGTGAAAGAACACTGCTCCAAATCATCGTGAAATCGCCACAAAATTAAAAAATAAGCATTTTTTTGGCGAAACACTTGTGAAAACCAAAAAATGCAATTACCTTTGCACTCGCAAAACGGTAATGGCGGGATAGCTCAGTTGGTTAGAGCGTCGGATTCATAACCCGGAGGTCCCGAGTTCAATTCTCGGTCCCGCTACACAAAAAAGCAGTCGAATAAAATCGACTGCTTTTCTTTTATATATCCCCGAAGTGGGCTTTTCAGAATGGTTTGCGGTATTTATCGTCGGTAGCATCAGTATCATCGAGTATGCTCAGATAGCTGGCGTAACGCGACTGCGCTATGCGGTGCTCGTCGAGTGCAGCGAGCACTGCGCATCCAGGCTCATGCGTGTGAGTGCAGTTGCCAAATCGGCATTCTCTCCCGATCTCAAAGATTTCAGGAAAGAAATGTGCCACTTCCTCTCGCTTAAAATCAATGGTACCAAAGCCCCTTACTCCCGGAGTGTCAATTATCCAGCCACCCTCGGGCAGCGGAAACATAGCAGAGAAGGTGGTAGTATGCATTCCGGTGTCGTGGATGTCGGAAATGGCAGCAGTGCGAAGGTCAAGACCGGGAAGTAAATTATTGATGATGGTAGTCTTTCCTACGCCCGAATTTCCCGAAAGTAGTGTCACCTTATTTTTGAGGCATTGGCGCAGGGCATCTACACCATCGCCAGTTTTTGCCGAGATATGAAGCACTTTGTACCCTATCGACTGGTAAAGATGGGTTACGGCTTGCAGCAGTTCTGCATCGTCGGGCTCTGTGAGCAAGTCTACCTTATTTATTACCACCGTAGCACATACCTGGTAAGCCTCGGCTGTGGCAAGGAAACGGTCTATAAAAGTAGTCGAAGTGGCAGGGTGCGCAAGCGTTACTATCAGCATCGCCTGATCTACGTTGGCGGCAATGATGTGCGACTCTTTCGACAGGTTGCTGGCGCGGCGTATTATGTAATTACGGCGCGGCTCAACCACCTTTATCATCCCGGTATTGTCGGGATTGACCAGTATTTCCACACGGTCACCCACAGCCACGGGGTTGGTGGTGCGGATGCCCTTGAGCCTGAAGTTACCTTTTACTTTGCAAGGTATCTCCCGGCCATCATCGGTAAGCACCATATACCAGCTGCCGGTGTTCTGTATTACCAATCCTCGTTGCATACCTATTTGATATTATTCTGCGGCTGGATAGTTATAATAATTCTCTACAGCCTCTTCCACCGCCTCAGCGGGCACATCATAATAATCGTAGACCGACTCAACTACAGTGGCTGTAGAATCGCCATAAGAGTAGTTGTAATCATCGGTTGTGGTCCATTCTTCCACTTCGGCGTTGTCATCTATTGTAGTCGCAACGACCTGATCAGCCTCCGAAGCCATGTCAGCATCCTGAGAATAAGTCTCGTAAGGGAAGTGGGTCTTCACGGCATCGCGGGCTTTGGGGAAATCAGACAGGACTGAACGTACATTGCCATAGGAAATCTCTTCGATTTCGAGCTTTTTGTCGATTACTTCTCCATCATCATCAAGCACAGTGTAATAATTGCCCTCTTTGGCAAGTAGCGTCTCAGCCGATTGAGAGAGTACTGACACAGACTTATAGTCCTCAAATTTTATTAGAGTTTCGTCATCACGATCGATAAGACGGTATTCATCATCGATACGAGCTATAAATTTACTCCACGACTTGTTGATGGGTGCGAGTGACTTATACTTGCCGGCCTTGATTAACATTTCGCCGCCGTCATCGTTAAACTCCATCAGTCCTTCATTAAAATCGTCATCAAAGTATGTGAAGTACTTACCGTTAAAATCCCCTATCCCTTTTACCTTGGTAGGGCACTTTATCACATCGCCGTCAACCGTGACAAATCCATATCGGTCGTCATCGATTTTGATAGCGCATTTCCCATCAATCACCAACGAGCATAAAAATTGGCACGTCTTAATTGACTGAACAGTATTACCATCATGATCAATAATTTGGTATTTCTTCACGTCCTTGTCGCTATCCTTTGTCATAGCCACAGCATAACCCCCGTTAAAAGGAGTTAGGTCGTCATACTTACAGGCAACTGTCAACTCCCCATCATGGTTAAACGCTCCATACTTTTTGTCCTCATTGATCACTACGAGCATACCATCGGTGAAGAAACTATTCGAAAAGATGATTTCCTTACCCTTCTGAGGAGCAAGGGTGTACATTTCATCTCCATCGCGGTTTATCACCGTGATTCGCTTTCCCTTGTGAACCACCGGGGCGTATTCATCGGCAAAAAACAAGCCGGTTGACAGCAGATTTTCGCATCCGGGCACAAGTTTGGGCTTCTCGTTAGCGTAATACAAGGAATAGCCATCACCCTCTCGCACCGCAAAAATGCCATTATATACCGAAGTGGGTTTATTTTTAAAC
>CAMWOD010000113.1 GCA_947175715.1 uncultured Porphyromonadaceae bacterium | reverse complement strand
GGCGAATTCGCCATAATTAAAAATCAAGCGGGCTTAAACAGTTTTAAAATCAGAAAGGGTTGAAGTCGCAGAGCGACGTTGTTATCGGTAACTGGGCATGACCGTAGGGAGTGCCCAGAGAGCGTCACCTCCCCGTAAATGAGCCACGGACGTGGCGATGTTATTAATACTCAGCTATATTCAATATTACATCATGCCTTCGGCACTCCGATCTTTTGCGGGTGAGGCATTCCCCGCACTCGGTCGCTTCGCTCCCATCATGCGGGGTTAACTACAACATCGCCACATCCGTGGCTCCTCCCGAAGACAGTAATTTGTCAAACTAAAAACCCCTCCCTATGGTATATACTTATGCATTAATACGTTACCTTTTGTGACCGTAATTTTATCGCACCAGTAGAAATTCAATAAGTTCCTTTTGTGCATTAGCTTCGCCAGTGCCGCTACGTACCGATGAAATGGGAGGTCATTGGGCGTAAGCGATGGGGACGAAGTCGGTAATGGGGAGATCTTCGTAATAGTTGCTGATGTCGCTTAGCGATGCATCGACTATGAGCCGGTCAATCCAGCTCCATTTCACACGGCCGAAGTCGTAGCTGCGACCCGACAGCAGTAGGCGCATGTTCACGTAGTCAAACTCATACATGCCGCCACCGATGCAACTCTCTCCGGGCTGCAGCAGGTCGCGGTGCATCGCCACATTACCCAGGCGCAACCACCCCTCGCTTGTCACTATAAACTTATTGGCCATAATCCACTGTGCTTCGTAATCGCAGACAAATTTACCATTTTTGAGCCGACAATTACCATAATTTTTTACTTACTCTTAAAAATTATATTTTTGCAATCATAAAACCGAAACAATGGATTACATTACTGAAAACGACCGAATTTACGCCACCGACCCATCAGGTAAAATTATCGCCGAGGTGACATTCCCCACCCGCAACGGCGTATCAACAATCGACCACACATACGTCGACAGCTCGCTCAGAGGCAAAGGCGTGGCCAGTGAACTGGTACAACTCGCAGTAGACCACATCTTAACTCAAGGGCACAAAATCGCTGCCACTTGCTCATACGCCGCAGCATGGCTTCAGCGTCATCCCGAGTATCAGGCCGACTGTACCGGCACTATAACCTGCCGAATCGACGCACGCCATTAAAATTCTCCCGACATAACCACATAAACATAACCCACCATGAAATCATCTTTCCTTTTACGCATTTTGGCGTCGTTATTCCTGCTCTGCGCCTCATTTGCTCTCCATGCCGCCAACAATACTACCGACTCGGTGCGCGTACTATGGATCGGCAACAGCTATACTTATTTCAACGACCTCCCTGCGATGGTGAAAGAGATTGCCCAAACTCAAGGCAAAGCCATCGCCAATACCGAAGTGCTCAAGGGTGGTGAGCGACTGAAAGGACACCTGGCCAACCCACGCCTCACCGAACTGCTGAAAAAAGGTGGTTGGGACTACGTAGTGGTTCAGGAGAATAGCTCATTGCCAGCCTACGACACCGAGTTTGTAAGCCGCGAAACCTATCCCTACGCCCACGCCATCGACAGCCTCGCCCACCTCGGCTCACCCGATGTGAAAGTTGTGTTTTATATGACCTGGGGGCATAAGTACGGCAACATCCGCCCGCGCGAAGGGTATCCGCTATGCGACACCTATCAGGGTATGCAAGAGCGCCTTAAGACCTCATATCTCGAAATGACATACCAAAACAACGCTATATGCGCCCCCGTGGGTATGGCCTGGGCTGAAACACGCCAGCAACGTCCCGACATCATATTGTATTGTCAGGATTTATTCCACCCGGCACCGGCGGGCACCTACCTCAACGCCGTAACTATTTACACCACCATGTTCCCCCGCCACTTCCAGACCGACTACACAGCCGGCCTATCACCCGCCGATGCGGAGTATCTGCAACAAGCGGGACAGAATATGGTGCTCGACAACCTGCGTCTGCTCAACATTGAGCGCTGATTTTGCTCGTCAGCAAGGTTATTTCACGAGCTTGGCGAACGCTGGTGGCACCTGGGTTGAAAAATTCATATCGGTGCGATCGATAGGATGCACGAAGCGAAGCGTCTGCGCATGCAGGGCCATGCGGTGTATAGGCGAAGACTTGGCGCCATACTTCTTATCGCCCGTAATTGGGTGCCCCTGGTCACTCATGTGCACACGTATCTGATTTTTACGCCCCGTGTCAAGCTCTACTTCGAGCATTGTATAGCCGTTGCGCGAGCGCAGGGTGCGATAGCGCGTCACGGCAAGCTTGCCAGCTTTATGGTCGTCGGTAGAATATACCTCAAGTTGCGAGGTCTCAGCGAGATAGCTACGTATCTCACCCTCGGCGGGCTCCATTACCCCCTCAACTACGGCAAGATATTTGCGCGAGAGCACCATGTTGTTCCAATTGTGCTGCAGTGCCTCCTTAGCTTCGATTGATTTGGCGAGCACCATCAACCCCGATGTGTGCTGGTCGAGGCGGTGCACGATAAACACCTTGTTGCGCGGGTCTTTGCGCTTGAGGTAGTCCTTGACTATCGAATAAGCCGAGTCGGCTTTCACACGCTCCGTACCCACCGAAAGCAATCCATACCCTTTGTTAATCACGATGATGTGATCATCCTCGTACACGAGCTTCACTCGTGGGTGATGGAACACCTGAAACTCGCGGGTGAAGTTGACGCTCACCCTATCACCTGGACCAATCGGCGTAGAGTGCAGCGTTACGGGGGTGCCGTTCACTGCCACCTGATTGTGCTTGAGCATCTCCTTGACGGTGGTACGTTTACGATCGGAAAGCTTATCGATCAGAAACGGCAGTAGCGTTGTAGCCGCTTCGGGGGTAAAATCTACTATACGGTCGGGGCGAAATTTGGCTCGTTCGGCCCCGGGCTTGGCTGGAAGACTACGCATGGAGGGTGACATTATTACTTTTTGCGTGAAGCGGCACGGCGCGGCTTCTTGGGTGCGGCATCCTGTGCTGCTATGATTTCGCGGCACTCATCGAGTGTCAGAGCCCCCGGATCGTTAACGGTGCGGGGTATCTTGTAGTTCGATCCCTTATAGGCTATATACACTCCGTAGCGACCATTGAGTATCTGCAAGTCAGCGTCTTCGTCAAATGTCTTGACCACTTTCTTGGCCTCGGCATCGCGCTTCTCACATATCAGTTGCTCAGCTTCGTCGAGTGTGATAGCCGCAGGTGATAAGGTCTTGGGTATTGACACAAATTTGCCGGCGTGCTTGATATATGGGCCGAAACGACCTATAGCCACAGTCACTTCTTCACCTTCAAATTCACCTAAGTGGCGCGGGAACTCAAATAGCTTTAAGGCTTCTTCGAGAGTGATTTCCTGTATTGACTGACCCTTTTGCAGCGAAGCAAACATAGGCTTTTCGTCGGTATCACCCTCACCTATCTGTACCAGCGGACCAAATCGGCCTATCTTTACCGATACAGGTTTTCCGGACTTAGGATCTGTACCGAGCAGGCGTTCACCCACCTTGTGCTCCAAGCGCATATTCATGGCCTTGTCGACTCCAGGGTGGAAAACCGAGTAGAAATTCTTTATCTCATCGCCCCATAGAAGGTTACCTTCGGCGATATCGTCGAAGCGCTCCTCCACCTTGGCGGTAAAATTATAGTCGAGTATCTCGGGGAAGTATTTTATCAGGAAGTCATTGACTATCATACCGATATCGGTAGGAATAAGCTTGCCCTTCTCAGCACCGGTATTTTCGGTATGCGACTTCTCGCTGATTTTGCCTCCCTTGAGTGTGAGAGTCACGAAATTGCGTGGTGTGCCTGGACGTTCACCTTTCTCCACATACTCACGCTGCTGGATGGTAGAGATTGTGGGAGCGTAAGTCGAGGGGCGACCGATACCCAGGTCTTCCATCTTTTTCACCAGCGACGCCTCGGTATAGCGTGGAGGAGCTTGGGTAAAACGCTCGGTGGCCACAATTTCGTCGGCTGTAAGGGGCTGACCCAGAGTAAGTGGGGGAAGTATTGTGCCATCGAGCGACAGCGGCTCATCATCATCGTGCCCCTCGATGTATACCGACAGGAATCCGTCAAACTTTATCACCTCGCCAGTGGCCACGAAATGGTTGTCAGGACTCGAAGCCGGTGCGATCTCCACGGTGGTTTTCTCAATCTCGGCATCGGCCATCTGAGATGCCACCGCACGCTTCCATATCAGCTGATAAAGGCGGTTGTCCTGGGTATTACCGCCGATCGAAGTCTGCTCAATGTGAGTGGGGCGTATGGCCTCGTGAGCCTCCTGAGCTCCCTTGGAGTGAGTGTGGAAATTGCGGGGCTGCAGATACCGCTCACCTGCGGTCGACTTGATTTGCTGAGCGATAGCGCCCATAGCCATTTTGGATAGGTTGACCGAGTCGGTACGAATATAGGTGATATGTCCTGCCTCGTAAAGACGCTGAGCCACCATCATCGTCTGGCTCACGGTGAATCCCAGCTTGCGGGCAGCCTCTTGCTGCAATGTGGAAGTAGTAAATGGGGGCGCGGGTGATTTTTTCAGAGGCTTGACTGTCACATCGCCCACCGAGAATGTGGTGTCCTTGCATATGTCGAGCAACTTCTGAGCCTCCTCCTTGTTGTCAAGGCGGTGGGGATATTCACCCTTCACCAGTGTGCCGTCGGCAGTGTTAAACCGTGCATTTACACGGAAATAAGGTTCGGGCACGAAATTTTTTATTTCGTTTTCACGCTCCACTATCAATCGCACAGCCACCGACTGCACACGACCTGCCGACAACTGCGGCTTGATCTTGCGCCACAGCACCGGCGACAACTCAAAGCCCACGATTCGGTCGAGCACGCGGCGTGCCTGCTGGGCATCCACACGGTTGATGTCAATCACACGCGGATTGGCTATGGCATAAAGTATAGCCTCCTTGGTAATCTCATGAAATACGATGCGCTTGGTGGTTTCGGGATCAAGTCCGAGCACCTCCGACAAGTGCCATGCGATAGCCTCACCCTCGCGGTCCTCATCGGAAGCCAGCCATACAGTCTCAGCCTCCTTAGCCGCTTTCTTCAGCGACTTTACAAGCTCCTTCTTATCGTCGGGAATCTCATAGATAGGCGACAGG
>CAMWOD010000112.1 GCA_947175715.1 uncultured Porphyromonadaceae bacterium | reverse complement strand
AGTCGAACCCCAATCGTTGGAACCGGAATCCAATATTCTATCCATTGAACTACGGGGACTTTCTGCGCCGAGAGGATTTTTGTACCCCTGCGACGCCGCAAAATTACAGGAATTTTTGTAAGTTTGCAACCATAATGAATGTAAAAATCGAACAATCTTGGCAAAAGGCCCTCGCCGCCGAATGGCAAAAAGAGTACTTCAGTCGGCTCGTTGAATTTGTGCGCAACGCCTATAGTCGTGGCACGGTGTTTCCGCCAGGGCGTCAGATATTCGCAGCCTTCGATGCCTGTCCATTCGACAAGGTCAAAGTGGTGATCTTAGGGCAGGACCCTTATCACGATGTGGGTCAGGCCAACGGCTTGTGCTTTTCGGTAAACTCGGGCACGCCTCTACCCCCATCGCTAGTCAACATATTCAAGGAGGTGGCCGACGACACCTGTGCCCCGATGGCTACCGACGGCGACCTGAGTCGCTGGGCTCGTCAAGGGGTTCTCCTGCTCAATGCCACCCTCACCGTCGAGGCACATCATCCGGGGTCGCACCAGCGGCGCGGATGGGAGGACTTTACCGACGAAGTAGTGTCGCGACTCGCCCACGATCGTCAAGGGCTGGTGTTCATGCTGTGGGGGAGCTACGCTCAGCGCAAGGGGGTCCTTATCGACCGCTCGCGTCACCTGGTACTCACCTCCCCTCACCCATCACCACTATCGGCCCACAGAGGCTTCTTCGGCAACCACCACTTCACTCAGGCCAACGATTACCTTGTGCAGCAAGGTCTATCACCTATCCAATGGTAGCATAATGAAAATACTACGCTTGATCTCGGTTTTAGCACTTATACTCACCGTCGGCGCTCTCCATGCCGCCATCGACACCCGCCAGGGATGCCTCGATCCACGCTTCCGCACCCTCACTGTCGATGTAGAAGGTATCAGCATGGCACCTCCAATCATCAATCTTGGAGCCGGCGACCGAATTGTCATAACATTCGATGAACTATCCGAAGATCACTCTTACCTACGATACTCATTGCTGCATTGCAACTCCAACTGGCAGCCGTCGCAACTTGTGGAGTCGGAATATGTCACCGGATTTAACCAAGCCGACATTACCGACTACGAATACTCGCGTGGTACCTCGGTTCATTACGTTCACTACTCACTGGCTATCCCCAATCAGGATATGGCGCCACTTGTATCGGGCAACTACCTGCTACAGGTATGGGAAGACACCAATCCCGACGATATTCTCGTACAGGCACGATTTATGGTGGCCGAAGGGGGTGCCGCCATCAGTGGCGACATAAGCTCGATCACCGATATAGACTATAACGGGGCGCATCAACAGGTCCAATTATGTGTTTCGACCGACCGCGGGCAAGTGAGCGACCCCTTCAACGACTTGATCGTAAAGGTGCAGCAAAACTCGCGGCTGGATAACGAAGTGACTCTTGTGCACCCATCGCGCGTATCGGGCAATCTTTCTTATTACGAGCACCTCAATCCATTGATTTTCGCCGCTGGCAATGAATATCGGCGATTCGAGAACTCGTCAGTATCGTTCCCCGGCATGGGGGTGTACGACATCGAATATTACGATCCTTACTACAATTTCACGCTCATACCCGATGAGTCACGGGCTTCTGTGCCCTACAGCTACGATCAGACCCAGCATGGGCGCTTCAAGGTGCGTGAATACAACTCGGCCAACAGCGACACTGAAGCTGACTATAGTATAGTACACTTTACACTCAATGCTCCACATCTTGAAGGGCAGCGCATATTCATCGACGGCGATCTCACCAACCGTCGTCTCGACCAGGAATCGGAAATGCACTACAATCCCGCCACCGGTCAATATGAGAAAGCTCTGCTACTAAAGCAGGGAGCCTACAATTATCAATACCTCGTATATCCACAACGCCCCAGGGAGTCGGCCACATCACCTATCGAAGGCGACTTCTTCCCAACTGTCAACGAGTACCTTATCACAGTGTACAACCGACCTCCCGGTGCTCGATACGACCGTCTGATTGGTGCGTCACGACTCCTATTCAACCATTAATCGCCTACTCAACGCCTACTATGCTACAAATCAAGGATACACTGGTGAGCCTTGACCTCGCCGAACGTTACTTCTGCTGCGACCTCGAGGCCTGCCATGGAGCATGCTGTATCGAGGGTGACGCCGGAGCTCCGATTACCCAACAAGAGTTCAACATCCTCGAGGAGGTTGCCCCAATCGTCAGCGACGACCTCACCCCTGCAGGGCGGCGTGAAATAGAAGAACATGGTGTGGGCTACCACGATCCCGAAGGTGAATTGGTGACCACCATTGTTGATGGCCGAGACTGCGCTTTCTGCACCTACGCACCTGGTGGATTATGCCTATGTGCAATTGAAAAAGCCTACAACGAGGGGCGCACTACGTTTCGCAAGCCCCAGTCGTGCTACCTTTATCCAGTGCGACTCACACGCTACCCCACATTTACCGCAGTCAATTATCACCGATGGAAGATATGCAAGCCTGCCGAAGTGTTAGGCCGCAAATTGGGCATGAGGCTCTACCAATTTCTCAAGCAGCCGCTCATCGACACCTTCGGCCAGGAATGGTACGACGAATTAGCGTTAACCTGCGAGGAATATCTGCGGCAATATCCCACCGACTGAGCGAATCACTTTATTCCCAAGGAATCGAGTTTGGCCTGATAGCGTCGGGCGTTACGCTGATGCTCCTTGTAGCTCGCAGTAAAGTCGTGATAACCCGACCCATCAGAGCGAGCACACATAAACAGATAGTCGTGAGGTGCGGCGTTAAGCACTTGGTCGATGGTAGTCGACTCTACGATGCGCAGCGGACCCGGAGGTAGCCCTGAATATTTATATGTGTTATAAGGTGAATCTATGCTCACATCGGTGATGCGCTGCAAGGTAGGGTCGCCCAAGGCATACTTCACTGTAGGATCGGATTGAAGTCGCTCCCCGCGGTCAAGGCGGTTGAGATATAACCGCGCCACTACGGGGCGCTCATCCATTTTGTTCGTTTCCTCCTCCACTATCGACGCGAGTGTCACTACTTGAACAGGAGTCAGCCCCAACTTCTCAGCCTTCTGCTGGCGTTGTTCATTCCAAAACCTCTTGGTATCGTCGAGCAGCATATTCACCACCCGCTCGGCCGACACATCCCAGTAAACCTGATGCGTATTGGGTGTGAAAGCCGCCAACTGCTCCTCCTTTATCTCGTAACCACGTGCAGGCAAAATCGAGTCTATGGCGGCACGCAGTTGTTCCGAGGATATCTCGATATTAGGAGTGATGCGGCCCACCATGTCGTCGATAGTGCGCACCGACGAGAATGTAATTTCCACAGGGGTCTGCATCCTTTTTGCTATATTTCGTGCTATGCGCCACGCAGGTGTCCCTGGCTCGATGCGATATGCTCCATGCGAACCCGAAGGGGTGCCCCCTTGCATTGACCACAGGCGGTATACGCGCGACCCCATGTCAGGCCCGAGTTGCGAGTTAATCACATCGCGCACTCCATCCTCATTTATACCTGCGGGGATATACACCCATTGCGCCGCCCCTTCGTAGGGCTTGGCCACATAGCGGTAGAGGCAGAACGTCGCTATCAGCACCGCCACCACCCCCATCAGTATGAAATTAACAGTACGTTTCATTTACCCCACAAAGATAATAAATAATTGAATCCCTCTACACCAAACCATCATTTACACACATTATTATAATTAAATCAAAATAAATAGGGCTGAACTACGCTTAAAAGAGATTAATTTAGATTATCTTTGCACAAAATAAACCAAACCAACTATTACGATGGCAACAAAACCGTTTCAATACCAGCCAATGTTCCCGCTGGGACCCGACACCACAGAGTATTACCTGCTCACGTCGGACTATGTGAAAGTAGAAAATTGGAATGGCCACGAGATGCTCGTGGTCGATCCCGAAGCACTCACCGTACTCGCTCGTCAAGCCACGCACGACAATGCTTTCATGCTGCGCCGCGAGCACAACGAGCTTGTAGCAAAGATACTTCACGACCCTGAAGCCTCTAAAAATGACAAGTATGTAGCACTGACCATGCTTCGCAACGCCGAGGTGGCAGCCAAGGGTCAGCTACCATTCTGCCAGGACACCGGCACTGCCATCATTCACGGCAACAAGGGTCAGAACGTCTATACAGGTGGCGGCGACGAGGAGCGTCTGTCGCGCGGCGTATATGAAACCTACACCACCGACAACCTTCGCTACTCGCAGAACGCACCTCTCAACATGTACGACGAGGTCAACACCGGCTGCAACCTCCCCGCTCAGATCGACCTCCACGCAGTGGATGGCGACGAATACAAGTTTGTGTTCGTAGCCAAAGGTGGCGGTTCGGCCAACAAGACCTACCTCTATCAGGAGACCAAGGCTCTAATCAACCCCAACACCCTTGTGCCTTTCCTTGTTGAGAAGATGAAAACCCTGGGCACCGCTGCATGCCCTCCCTACCATATCGCTTTCGTTATCGGAGGTACATCGGCCGAGAAGAACCTCGAAGTGGTGAAGAAGGCTTCAATCAAATATCTTGACTCCCTCCCCACCAAGGGTAATGAGCTTGGCCACGCCTTCCGCGACGTTGAGCTTGAGAAGCAACTCCTTGAGGAGGCCCACAAAATAGGCCTCGGCGCACAGTTCGGCGGCAAATACTTCGCCCACGACATCCGCGTGATACGTCTTCCCCGCCACGGCGCAAGCTGCCCCGTGGGCATGGGCGTAAGCTGCTCCGCCGACCGCAATGTAAAGGCCAAAATCAACCGCCACGGCTTGTGGATCGAGCGTCTTGACGACAACCCAGGCTCTCTCATCCCCGAGGAGCTGCGTCAGGCAGGCGAAGGTGAGGTAGTGAAAATCGACCTCAACCGCCCGATGAACGAGATACTTGCCGAACTCACCAAATACCCCGTGGCCACACGCCTGAGCCTCAATGGCACCATCATTGTGGGTCGCGACATCGCCCACGCCAAGATCAAGGAACGTCTCGACCGCGGCGAGCCAATGCCCGAATATCTGCAGAAGCACCCTATCTACTACGCAGGCCCGGCCAAAACACCTCAAGGCATGGCTTCAGGCTCATTCGGTCCTACAAC
>CAMWOD010000111.1 GCA_947175715.1 uncultured Porphyromonadaceae bacterium | reverse complement strand
ATATGTAGCGTCACGATATGGCACTACACCCGAGCAGGTACTTGAACACTATTTTGTGCAAACAGGAATTATCGAAACTAATGAGAATAATTGCGACGATTATCAACTGCAGGCCAATGAGCTTGCACTGTTTCACGACCTCGGAGTACAACCATCAATTGTAGAAATCGACTAATCAACAAAACATAATATCGTTCATTCCCATGAAAAAACTTATACTTTCGCTGTCCGTTATTATTTCAGCATTTGCCACTCAGGCAAAAACGCTGGTGGTATATTATAGTTTCACCAACAATGTGCACAACATCGTCACCGAACTTTCACGCCAAATCGATGCCGATGTAGTGCGGATTGAGCCTGCTGAAACGATTGTATCATTATCGGCGCTCCACTGTGGTGGAGTCAGATGGCAGCACCATTACAGACATTCCTTTTTCAGAACGGTCGAGCAATGGCCGGAAAGAAAATCGGCCTTATCGTGTCGAGTGCAAGCAGCGGCATCAGCGGCGTTGAGAGCGATGCCAAGCGGCTTATCCCCCGCGGCGACTTCCTCGCACCATCGTTGTGGATCCGTTCATCGCAGACCTCACGTGCTTCGTCACTGATATCTGAGTGGCTTAAGACAGTCAACTACTCCGAAATAGCCGAAGTAAGCACCATCGCCGCCGATCAACACTCCGACTCTTTCACAATTTTCACTCTTGATGGTAAATTAGTTGGACAAGAAATGAACACCTATACACATCTTCCACAAGGGATGTATATTGTCAACCGGAAAACGATGTACGTCTACAATTAAATCATCAAGACAATCCTTCAAAATGAAAAGGTTTATTTCAATATAATATTGATAATAGAAGAATAGTTATGGCAAAGAAAGTAAACTTAGGATCAAAATTAGCCCTCTACCCCACTCCTGTCACTGTAATTGGTGCCGATGTTAATGGTAAGGTAAACTGGCTCGAAATATCGCACGTTGGCATTGTAAGCCACGACCGTGTACTCGTGAGCATGGCCAAACCGCATTACACCACTCCCGCCCTCGGTGTAGGCAAGCGCATGTCGCTCAATCTCGTCAGTGTTGAAATGCTCGACAAGGTCGACTATGTAGGCAGTGTGGATGGCGATAAGGAGGATAAGTCGCAAGTATTTGAATATCACCGCGGAGAAGCAGGCACACCTGTTATCGACGAAGCGCCGCTGACTATGGAGCTGGAAATTGTAGACATCTACGAATGTAATGGCTTCAACAATTTCATCTGCTCGATTGCCAACACCTATGTCAATGAGGAAAACCTTGATGAAACCGGCAAAATCGACTACAATAAGATGCACACCGTGTTGTTTGAGTTCCCAACTTACTCCTACATTCTCTCGGGCGACGTGATCGGTAAATGCCGTAAGATGCACGACAACTGGAGCGAGAAGCAGAAATGACCCTCCACGCTCTTAAAATAATACTGATTGCAGGTTTTACTTTCTGTGCTTACGAGGCACAGTGCTTGGGTCATTCAACTGAAAATAAACAGTATAATGTCAACAATATGTGTGAGAAACTACCTATGCAGCCCGACGGCATAGTTCGATTGTCAAAGATTCTGGTCAATCCCCAATATCTTGATGAATATATGAGATATGCCATTGAGGTAGGTACTACATCTCTCGAAACCGAGCCAGGAGTATTGACCATGTATGCCGTGGCCGATAAGGATAACCCCTGCTCTATCACAATCCTTGAAACCTACGCAAGCCAGGAAGCATATAAGCAACATATTGCGTCTCCCCATTTTCAGAAATATAAGCAAGGTACCCTCCACATGGTCGACTCCCTCCGACTCGACGATGTCACACCTCTGAATCCTGCGAACGTTTTGACCAATATTATCATTACCGATACTGAACCAAAATAATCTTCCTCTTATAGCAGAATCTTGGAAATTGGGCTGACTTAACCTCAATATGGTTTATAAATACACCCATTCCACGCAACTTGAAGCCAAAATTCGGCGTTATATTACAGAAAAAATATATAAAACATGGACACAATAGATTTATCAGAAATTAAGTCTCCGGCCGATATCCGGAATATGAACGAGACCGAGCTAACCGAGCTTTCAGCCGAACTGCGTGCTACATTGTTGAAAAAACTTTCGGCCCACGGTGGCCATATCGGTCCAAACCTGGGTATGGTAGAGGCCGTGGTGGCGCTCCACTATGTTTTCAACACGCCCGAGGATAAAATTGTATTCGACGTGTCGCACCAGACATATCCCCATAAGATGATAACTGGTCGTATGCAGGCATTTACCGATCCGGCTCACTATGATGATGTGACCGGTTACACCAATCCAGCCGAGAGCGAGTACGATCTTTACTCGCTGGGCCACACATCATCGGCAGTGGCTCTCGCCGCTGGCTTGGCCACCGCTCGCGACCTTAAGGGGGAGCGGGAGAATGTTGTAGCCGTAATCGGCGATGGCTCGCTCAGTGGTGGCATAGCATTCGAGGGCTTCGACTATGGCGCCACGCTCAACTCCAACTTCATCGTTATAGTCAATGACAATCAGATGAGTATCGCCGAGAATCACGGTGGCATCTACGATAACCTGCAACTGCTCCGCGAGACCAATGGCACTGCCGAAAACAACCTATTCCGTGCTATGGGCTATGATTACCGATACGTAGCTTATGGCAATGATATCCATAGCCTTATCGAGGCATTCAGAGGCGTAAAGGGCATTGATCATCCTGTGGTAGTTCACATCAACACCATGAAAGGCATGGGCCTGCCCGTGGCCGAAGCCAATAAGGAGGCATTCCACTTCTCGGGCCCGTTTGACCTTAAAACTGGCGCACCTCTCAACGAGCCGGAGCCCAATAATGCACCCGAAGATTATGGCGATCTATTCGCCAAGGGTATGCTTCGACACATGAAAGAGAATAGCAAGGTAGTGGCCATCACTGCCGGCACACCTGGAGTGCTCGGCTTTGATAAATCACGTCGTCAAGAGGCAGGAAAGCAGTTTATTGATGCCGCTATCGCCGAGCAATCGGCTGTAGATATAGCCAGCGGACTTGCCAAAGGTGGCATACGCCCTGTGGTAGGATTTGTAAGCAGCTTCTTGCAAAGAGCTTACGACCAGTTTAGCCAGGACATAGCACTCAACAAGCAGGCTGCTACTTTTGTGGTATTCTATGGCTCGATGTTCGGCATGAACGATGAGACACACCTTGGATTCTTCGATATAGCATTGCTCTCCAACATCCCTGAACTGCTTTATCTTGCGCCTACATGCAAGGAGGAGTTTGAGGCCATGCTTGACTGGTCGATCAAGCAAGACCAACTTCCTGTTGTAGTGCGCACACCCGGAGGTATAGCCGTGTCAAATCCTGATATTGAGATTCTTGACGATTATTCCACACCTAAATATGAGATTGTGCGGCAAGGAGCTGAAGTAGCCCTTATTGGCGCAGGCCTGATGTTCGGCTTCATGCAGCAGGCTGCCGACCTACTCGCCAAGGAAGGATTGAACGTGACTCTAATCAACCCCCGCAATCTTTCGACTCTCGACACCGATACACTGGATGCCCTCAAAGATTACAAGGCTGTGATAACGGCCGAGGATGGTATCATCGACGGTGGTTTCGGCCAGAAAGTGGCTTCTTATTTAGGCGACGCACCCGTCAAGGTCATAAATCTGGGACTGCCCAAGGAATTCCTCAACCGATACAACTACGCCGAGCTGCAGAAGCGTTGTGGACTTACCCCCGAGCAGATAGCGCAATCAGCTCTTGCATCGATAAAATAACACCTCAATCACCGATAAAAATTGCTCAAAATGAAGCGCGTAGTCCTAACTTTCATTTTAAGTATCATAACTCTTTCACCCATAATGGCACAACAAAAAATAGTACAGACCGCCGGAAGGCAACAACTCGGCGACTTCGCCCCTGAGTTCGCCCATCTCAATGATGATATTCTATTCGGAGAAGTATGGAGCCGCAATGATCTCCTTTCGCTTCGCGACCGCAGCCTGGTGACAATTACCTCCCTAATATCACAAGGCATCACCGATACATCGCTCACATATCACCTGCAAGAAGCTAAGAAAAACGGGATTACACGCACTGAGATTTCTGAGATACTTACACATATCGCGTTCTACGCCGGTTGGCCTAAAGCGTGGGCCGCTTTCCGCCTCGCAAAGGATGTTTGGACCGACGACATAAAAGGTGACGACGCCAAGGCTGAATTTGTGCGCTCGATGATATTCCCAATTGGTGAGCCCAATACTGCCTATGCTAAGTATTTTATCGGAAATAGCTATCTCGCCCAGATCTCAACCGACCAGATACCCTTCGCCAATGTCACATTTGAGCCAGGCTGCAGGAATAACTGGCACGTGCACCGGGCCGAAAAAGGTGGTGGCCAGATGCTGGTAGGCGTGGCTGGCCGAGGATGGTATCAGGAAGAAGGGAAAGAACCTGTAGAAATTCTACCCGGCACCGTAATCAATATCCCCGCCAATGTGAAACACTGGCATGGAGCCGCCAAAGACTCATGGTTTGCACACTTGGCATTCGCTGTTCCAGGCGAAGAAACCGAAAATGTGTGGCTCGAACCCGTAACTGACGAAGAATACAACACGCTCAAATAGTTTTATTTTTGGTTGATGCGTTAATGCCATGGTTGACACCCCTCTTGTGTCAACCATGGCATCGTTGTATTTTACGTAGAGCAAGTTGATGTTTGAGAAATCGTGGAATTTGCATAACTTTGCAATTCAAGATTTACCTCATTTGCTTGTATCATGCAATTCACTGACATTGTTTTTGCATTATTCATGGTAGTATTTTTCTGCGTCTACTGGTTTGTTTTTCGCAACAAACTAAAGTTGCAGAACTTATGGCTTCTATGTGCAAGCTATGTTTTTTATGGTTGGTGGGACTGGCGATTCCTGATACTGATCATCCTCACCTCTTTTTCCACATATTCTACAGCCATTCTTTTTGATCGGTATCGTAAGAATTACTTTATTTGCGGTAATATAATACTCAATCTGGGTATACTTGCCGCATTCAAGTACTTCAATTTTTTCAGCGAGAATATCGTGCGACTGTTTTCACTATTTGGAGTGGGTCTTGACTGGTTTACATTAGATGTGCTACTCCCGGTGGGTATCTCGTTCTATACATTCCAAGCGAT
>CAMWOD010000110.1 GCA_947175715.1 uncultured Porphyromonadaceae bacterium | reverse complement strand
TATACAACGGCCCCAACGAATACTCATCAAAGATACTCTACACATGGGACGGCAAACGCTTGTATTCAGGCCCTAACACATACTCATCCAAGATAATATCGACATTCGACGGCAAACACCTCTACGCCGGCGGAAATACCTACTCATCACAAATAATCTGCACGGTCGACGGCCCGATACCCATCATATTTTTCACCGTGCTCTGAATTTTTTTGATTTGTCAAATTACTGTCTTATAGTGGAGCCGCGAAGCGGTGAGGTAGTCCGAAACCGGGTACGACCGCAGGGAGTGCCCGGATAATACTAATAAAAGAAAACTGAGTGCCGAAGGTACGATGTGATGTTAAATATAGCTGAGTATTAATAACATCGCCACGTCCGTGGCTCAATAGATATATACATCGGCCTATCCGGGCACTCCCTACGGTCATGCCCGGTTACCGATAATTTCGTCGCTCTGCGACTTCAAAACTTTCTGATTTTATTGCACCAGTACTAATTTCGCATTGACAGAAACCCTGCAAATACAGCCAAATTGTCAGTCTTATTTTTATACTGACTATGATTATAGAACGAGCAAAATATCTTAATCAGTTGCTTACCATACAATGGAATCGGGTTCGCACACAATCCGATTTCTTCATAATCGTTAAAAATTAGCGCGATACAACTATTTTTTGTATCTTTGCAGTCTTCGACAATTGAAATAAGACACTTTAACAATCATATAATGATAAAGAAACTACTGGCAGCAGCGCTGCTTACCATCCCAACACTGTGCGGCGCCGTGCAAGCCTATCGTACGCCGCAAGTATTCACTCAGCCCGACGGCTCGCAGGTGACACTGAGCCAACAAGGCGACGAATTTTTCCACTATTACCTCACCGCCGACGGCCAGATGGTGGTGTCAAACGGCGAGGGATATTACTTTGCCCAACCCGACGCATCGGGATACCCCATAGCATCACACATACTCGCTACCGACGCACTCAACCGCAACAAGCAGCAGTCTGACTTCCTGCACGGTGTAAGTGCCGATGCCATGGTGGCCGAGGGCGCAAAGGTGGGCAACGCCAAGCGCATCGAACGCCAAGCCTCATATACCCCCGCATTCCGCTCGAACGCACCCCAGGGCGCATCGTCGACATGGCCCTCAGGCATAGGCCTGTTTCCCAACAACTCATATCCGGTGAAGGGAAGCCCCAAGGCTCTCATTATCCTTGTACAATACAAGGATACTAAGTTCACCTACCCCAATGTCAAGCAATACTTCACCAACCTGGCCTCGCAGGTAGGATTCTCGGAAAGCGGAGCACACGGCTCGGCCCTCGACTTCTTCACAGCAGCATCCAATGGCCAGTTTACGCCCGACTTCGATGTGCTCGGCCCTGTGACACTGAGCAACAACATGTCGTATTACGGCGGCAATGACTACAATGGCAACGACTTACGCCCGGCCCACATGATACGCGACGCCATACAACTGCTCGACCCCACCACCGACTTTTCGGTCTATGACACCGACGGCGATGGCGTAATCGACAACGTATATTGCATCTACGCCGGTCAAGGAGAGGCTTCGGGCGGATCGTCCAACACCATCTGGCCCCACTCCTGGGACCTGAGCTCGGCCGGTATATCACTCAAGGTCGACGGCAAGACTGTGAGTAAGTATGCGTGCTCGGCCGAGTACCTTACAAGCTCGCTCGTCGATGGTATTGGTACTTTCTGCCACGAGTTCTCGCACGTAATGGGTCTACCCGACTTATATACCACCTCTTACAACAGCTATCAGACACTCACCCCGGGCTCTTACTCGATAATGGACTATGGGTCGTACAGCAACAACTCACGCACCCCTCCCACATATTCTATATTTGAGCGCAACGCTATGGGTTGGGCACAGATCGAGCAGCTTAAGGAAGGTGTACCCGCCAACGGAAAACTCGAGCACATGCTTAAGTCCAACACCGGGTATGTGATAGCCACCGACAAGACCAACGAATTCTTCCTGCTCGAAAACCGCCAGCTCGACGACTGGGACACATATCTGCCCGGCCACGGTATGCTCGTGTGGCACATCGACTACAACGCGTCGGTGTGGAACAGCAATTCGCCCAACAATCAGGCACACCAGTATGTAGACATCATCGAGGCCGGAGGCTCAGCCAACAACAATAGCGCAACCACGATGGCCAAGTACCCCTTCCCGGGCACCGCAAAAGTCACTGAGTTCACTGCTTCAACTACACCTGCACTGAAATCGTGGTCGGGCAAGGCTATAGATTTACCTCTGACCAACATCACCGAGACTAAAGACGGACTCATCACTTTTGATGTATGCGGCGGAGTAGTGAACTTAATCGACAAACCTGTGTGCAACTATACCGACGAGGTAGTGGAGAGCGAGAATCCTGTGGAAGTCACACTCTCACTCACAGCCACAGCCGAAGATGGCGACAAGATAATGTATAAATATGTGACCAACGCTGACTCAAAAACAGTGGAGGGCACCTACACCGATCCTATCACCATCGCAAAGAGCTGCGTATTTGAATATTGGACCGATCGCAACGGAGAGTTGAGCGAAGTTACCACCATCCGTTTCTACATCGGCGAGAAAGCTCCCGTAGTGACAACCTACAAAATAGTTTACCGCGATAATGCCAGCGACGCCAGCCTCACGATCAACCCCGTTTCGCGCCCATACGACGCAGAGGTAGAGGAGGGCGCTGAAATCGCCAAATACAACGCAACATCGTCAAACAACATCTACGGAGGCGTCTATGGCTTGAAGTTCAGCTCATCGAAGACCAACGGCCGACTGACTCTCGACATCAACGACGACTATCAGCAACCCGTCACTAAAGTAGTGATCAACGCCAAGTCGTTCGGCATGGACTCGCCATCGTTGAGCGTCAACGGCTCGGAGGCTCAAGCTATCGACACAGACGCCGATGACTACACATTCGTGCTCGACGGATCCGACCTCAAGCAACTCACCCTGTCGGCCTCCAAGCGCCTCTACGTGAAGTCGATCACACTCTACGTTGAGGAGGGTGGCGGCGGCTCAGGCGACGACCCCATAGTCGATCCCACCGATTACTCACACATCGTAGTGTTCAACGACGGCGGCAATGAGGGCACTGCCATCACAAGCTCCAATTTCGGCTCACGCTGTCTGGAGGGTGACGACATCTTTACCGTCAACGGCGATATAATCCGCGTATACTACGGCGCCGACGGTATAAAGTTTGGCTCGGCCAAGGGTGGCGGTGAGCTCAATCTCGACATCACACCCACCTACCAGAAGCCCTACACATCGGTGGTGGTAAACGCCCGTGCCTACGGAAGCGACAAAGCCTCGCTCACAGTCAACGGCACTACTATTTCTATCGGCAGCACCCTCGAGGACTATATATTCGATGTGCCCTTGACCGAGGACAACGACCCCAGCGAGATGCGCAAAGCAACAGCCACCACCCTCACACAACTCGCATTGTCGAGCGAGAAGCGCTTGTATGTGAAGTCAATTGAGCTGCGTTATGAGGCTGACAAAACAGGTGTTGCCCAAGTCGGAATGGATTGCGACGATGCCGAGCCCGAGTATTACAACCTGCAGGGTATACGCATAGCCGAGCCTACACGCGGCCAGCTCTACATTGTGCGCCAAGGCTCAAAGGTGACAAAAGCCATCATAAGGTAACCGTCATAAAAATTACACATATCAATCAAGCCATCGAGTCTGCTCCGCATCAGCGAGGCAGACTCGATTACTTTCTACTTGTCATGAATACAAGACACAAAAAAAGCTGCGCCGTAGCGCAGCCTTTATATATCGATCTTAAACAGGTTAAGCTTTGATACGTGAGATGTAGCTACCGTCGCGGGTATCAACCTCAATCATATCGCCCTGGTTGACGAAGAGGGGCACACGCACTGTGGCGCCGGTCTCGACGGTTGCGGGCTTGAGAGTATTGGTGGCGGTGGCACCCTTGATGCCAGGCTCGGTGTAGGTAACCTCGAGCACGGTCTTGATAGGCATTTCGGCAAAAAGCACAGTCTCAGTCGAGGCATCAAATACCACCTCAACCTGATCACCCTCCTTCATGAAGTCGGCACCGGTAACGAGGGCCTTCTTGATAGGAATTTGGTCGTAAGTCTCCACGTTCATAAAGATATCATCCTCACCCTCGGCGTAGAGATACTGATAGTTGCGGTGCTCCACACGCACATCCTCGAGTTTTTCACCGATATTGAAGCGGCGCTCGAGCACGCGGCCATCAACCACGTCTTTAAGCTTGGTGCGCATGAAGGTGTTGCCCTTACCGGGCTTTACATGGAGAAACTCCACACAGAAATACAGACGGTTGTCCATGCGGATGCATGTACCGTTCTTAATGTCTTGGGCATTAATCATATAGTTATACTTTATTTAATTGGCGTTGAGTAATACTTCGCGAAAGTACGCATTTTTATCCTATAATTCAAAAAATAAATTACCTTTGCTCCAAGATGGACCTCAGCCACAACTAAATATCACGACATCGCAAAAAATATTATGAACCGATCCATTTCATCGCTACAAGGACTCCGTGCCATCGGCGCCATAATGATTTTCATTCACCACTACTGCGATGTCAGTGATATTACCGAAGCCCTTGGCGATTGCGGCGTAACCTGGTTTATGACCTTAAGTGGTTTTGTACTAAGCGCAGCCTATTCTGATCGAATCAACCGCATCGATATTAGGCAGTTTATCATACGGCGCTTCAAGCGCATAGCCCCAATATATTATTTTAGCCTGTTTATGATGCTGGCAATATATTACCATGCCACGGGGTTGAAAGCTCTTGTAGCCTCCCTTCTTATGATACAAAGCTGGTTCTCCGAAAGCAGAATTTTCATTTCACTCAACTGGCCATCATGGTTTATAAGCGACTTGATGTTTTGCTCGCTGCTCTTTATCCCACTCAATCGCCTCTTCACCAAGCAACGAAAGTGGCTGTGGCTTGTGATTGCCATAGGCGTTATAGCATATTTCACCACAGTTGCCGTCACGCCAGCCGACATGACTCTTTATTGGATATATATCTTCCCACCGATGCAGCTCGCTTCGTTTGTGGCGGGTATGCTACTCGTGCAAGTGGCTTCTCGGTGGCGCTGGGCCAAGCCAACTCCACCACAAGCCAATATACTTATTATTAGC
>CAMWOD010000109.1 GCA_947175715.1 uncultured Porphyromonadaceae bacterium | reverse complement strand
AATGGGTGTAAGAAAAAGACAATCCGCCGAAGAGAAGAAGGAATTGCGCCGGACACAATCCTTCGCCAAGCTCCTTAACATCCCCACCTCACCGCGCAAGATGCGCCTGGTGGCCGACCTGGTGCGTGGCAAAGAAGTGTTCCAGGCACTCGGAATCCTCAAATTCTCAAATAAAGAAGCCGCAGCCCGCCTTGAAAAGCTGCTGCGCTCAGCGATAGCCAACTGGGAAGCCAAGAACGAACGCAAAGCCGAGAGCGGCGAGCTTTATATCTCGACCCTCTACGTCAACTGCGCCACAACCCTCAAGCGCCTCCGCCCCGCCCCTCAGGGCCGCGGCTACCGCATCCGCAAACGTGCCAACCACGTTACGCTTTATGTAGACACAATCGATAACAAAGTTAAGAAGGACTAAGAAATGGGACAGAAAGTAAATCCGATCAGCAACCGTTTAGGCGTCATCCGCGGTTGGGACTCCAACTGGTATGGCGGCAACAAGTACGGTGACACACTGCTCGAGGACTCGAAACTCCGCAAGTACCTCAACGTCCGTCTTGCCAAGTCGAGCGTGTCGCGCATCGTAATCGAGCGCACACTCAAGCTCATCACCATCACAGTATGCACCTCGCGCCCCGGCCTCATCATAGGCAAGGGAGGCACAGAGGTCGACAAACTCAAGGAAGAGCTCAAGAAGATCACCGACAAGGACGTACAGATCAACATATTCGAAGTAAAGCGCCCCGAGCTCGACGCACAGATCGTAGCCTCGACCATCGCACGCCAGATTGAAGGCAAGATCGCCTACCGCCGTGCCGTGAAGATGGCCATCGCAGCTACAATGCGTTCAGGAGCCGAAGGCATCAAGGTGCAGGTAAGCGGCCGCCTCAACGGCGCCGAGATGGCCCGCTCCGAGATGTTCAAGGAAGGCCGCACCCCGCTGCACACCCTCCGCGCTGACATCGACTACGCCCTTGTAGAGGCACACACCAAGGTAGGCGTCGTAGGCGTCAAGGTGTGGATATGCCGCGGTGAGGTATACGGCAAGCGCGACCTCGCCCCCAACTTCGCCACAAATGCCAAAGAAGGCCGCCCCGCAGCCGCAGGTGCTCCCCGCCGCGGCGGCTTCCGCAAGCCTAAAAACAACCGTTAAACCAGTCAAACGAATCAACAGCAATGTTACAACCGAAGAAAACTAAATTCCGCAGGTCGCAGAAAGGCCGCATGAAGGGCACAGCCCAGCGCGGCAACCAGCTGGCTTTCGGCTCATTTGGCATTAAAACTTTGGAGTCCAAATGGATCACCGGTCGCCAGATTGAGGCCGCCCGTGTGGCAGTGACCCGCCACATGCAGCGCCAGGGACAAATCTGGATCCGCATATTCCCCGATAAGCCCATCACCAAGAAACCCGCCGAAGTGCGTATGGGTAAAGGTAAAGGTTCGCCCGAAGGCTTCGTGGCACCCGTCACCCCCGGCCGCATGCTCATCGAGGTAGAGGGCGTGAGCTACGACATAGCCAAGGAGGCACTCCGCCTTGCAGCCCAGAAGCTCCCAGTGATTACTAAATTCGTGGTAAGCCGCGATTATGATCCCAACCAAAACGTGTAATAAGCTATGACAAACTCAGAAATCAAGCAATTGCCCACCAAGGATCTCCAAGAACGCCTTGCCCAGATGGAGAAGGACTACCTCCAGCTCAAGATTAACCACTCAATCTCACCGATCGACAACCCCTCGCAGATCACCAAGGACCGCCGCGCCATAGCACGCGTAAAGACCGAGCTGCGCATGCGTGAGATCAACAACAAATAAGCAGCCACCCAATGGAAGAACTTAATAGAAACCTCAGAAAAGAGCGTATCGGCGTAGTCACCTCCAACAAGGGAGACAAAACCATCACCGTTGCCGTAAAGTGGAAGGAGAAACACCCCATCTATGGCAAATTTGTCAACAAGACAAAGAAATACCACGCCCACGACGAGAAAAACGAGTGCTCAATCGGCGACACCGTGCGCCTGATGGAAACCCGTCCCTTGAGCAAGACCAAGAGATGGAGATTAGTAGAAATCATCGAAAAAGTGAAGTAACACCATGATACAGACTGAATCAAGACTCACCGTAGCCGACAACTCAGGCGCCAAGGAAGTGCTCTGCATCCACGTCCTGGGCGGCACAGGCCGTCGCTACGCATCGGTAGGCGACATAATCGTTGTCACCGTCAAGGACGCTATCCCGTCGTCCGACGTTAAGAAAGGCACTGTGTCAAAGGCAGTCGTTGTGCGCACCAAGAAAGAGATCCGCCGTCCCGATGGCTCGTACATCCGTTTCGACGACAACGCTTGCGTGCTCCTCAACAACGCCGGGGAACTCCGCGGCACCCGTATCTTCGGCCCAGTGGCCCGCGAACTCCGCGCCACCAACATGAAGATCGTGTCGTTAGCGCCTGAAGTACTTTAAACCACAACAAGCGTAAACAACATCCAAAAATGAGCAAATTGCATATAAAGAAAGGCGACACCGTCTACGTCAACGCCGGCGAGGACAAAGGGAAGCAGGGCCGCGTGCTCACTGTCATCCCCTCCAAGCAGCGCGCCATCGTAGAGGGCGTCAACATCGTCACCAAGGCAGCTAAGCCCAGCGCTAAGCACCCCCAGGGCGGACTGATCAAGATGGAAGCACCCATCCACGTGTCTAACCTCAACCTCATTGACCCCAAGACCGGCAAGCCCACCCGCGTAGGCTACCGCGTCAACGATAAGGGCGTGAAGGTACGTTACTCTAAAAAATCAGGAGAGGAGATTAAGTAATGAGCACCAAAACACTTCAGAAAGACTACAAGGAGCGCATCGTCCCCGCCCTCGAGAAGGAATTCAACTACACCTCAGTGATGCAGGTGCCCAAGTTGAAGAAAATCGTCATCAACCAGGGCTTGGGCGAAGCCACACAGGATAAGAAAATCATCGAGACAGCCCTCAACGAGCTCACCGCCATCACAGGCCAGAAAGCCGTGGCCACCCTCTCGCGCAAAGACATCTCTAACTTCAAGGTGCGCAAGAAGATGCCCATCGGGGCCATGGTGACCCTCCGCAAGGACAAGATGTATGAATTCCTCGAGCGTCTGGTGCGCGTGGCACTCCCCCGCATCCGCGACTTCAAGGGCATCGAAAGCAAGCTCGACGGCCGCGGCAACTACACCCTCGGCATCACCGAGCAGATCATCTTCCCTGAGATCAACATCGATAACATCTCCAAGCTCATGGGCATGAACATCACCTTCGTCACCTCGGCCAACACCGACGAAGAAGGCTACGCTCTGCTCAAGCAATTCGGATTACCCTTCAAAAACGCGAAATAAACCACTATGGCAAAAGAATCAATGAAAGCACGCGAGGTAAAGCGCGCCAAGCTTTGCGCAAAGTACGAAGCTAAGCGCGCAGCCCTGAAGGCCGCCGGCGACTACGAAGGTCTCCAAGCGCTCCCCAAGAACGCCTCAAAAGTGCGCCTACACAACCGCTGCAAGATCACCGGCCGCCCCAAAGGCTACATGCGCCAGTTCGGCATCTCACGTATCCAATTCCGCGAGATGGCATCGGCAGGCCTGATCCCCGGCGTCAAGAAAGCAAGCTGGTGACACGTCGCGCCCCGTATGCAGCATACGGGGGTGACGAAATTCTCGGTCCCGGCCCTACAGCCCAAGAGAATAATTAAATATTGTTGGGAAGGACCCAATCAATTTAAACAAACCAATAAAAATGACTGATCCAATAGCAGATTATTTGACAAGATTGAGGAACGCTATCAAGGCCCAGCACCGTGTGGTCGAGATACCCGCCTCAAACTTGAAGAAAGAGATCACTAAGATACTCTTCGAACAAGGCTATATACTTAACTACAAGTTTATAGAGGGTGAAACCCCCAACGGCACTATCAAGATCGCTCTGAAGTACGACCCCGTTGACAAGGTCAACGCAATCAAGGCCCTCAAGCGCGTGTCGCGCCCGGGTCTGCGTCAGTACACAGGCTACAAAGATATGCCACGAGTGTTGAACGGCTTAGGCATCGCAATCCTCTCAACTTCTAAGGGCGTTATGACCAACAAGAAGGCCGCAGAGGAGAAAGTCGGTGGCGAAGTGTTGTGTTACATCTATTAATCTTTAGGAGGAATACAATATGTCAAGAATAGGTAAAGCCCCCATCGAGATCCCCGCAGGTGTGACCGTCAAGATTGAAGGCAACACCGTCACAGTCAAAGGCCCCAAAGGTCAGCTCTCGCAGACAGTCAACCCCGACCTCCACATCAAGGAAGAAAACGGCCACATCATCGTTGAGCGTCCCTCGGACGACATCGAGCACCGCGCACAGCACGGCCTCTACCGCGCCTTGATCCACAACATGGTCGTGGGCGTGTCGACAGGCTATCGCAAAGAAATGGAATTAGTAGGTGTGGGTTACCGCGCCGCAGCCACCGGCCAGGTGCTGGAGCTGTCGCTGGGTTACTCTCACGCAATATATCTCAAGCTTCCCCCCGAGGTGAAGGTCGAGGCCAAGTCAGAGCGCAACAAGAACCCTCTGATCATCCTCGAGAGCGATGACAAGCAGCTCCTCGGGCAAGTGTGCGCCAAGATACGCTCACTGCGCAAGCCCGAGCCCTACAAGGGTAAAGGTATCAAGTTCGTCGGCGAAGTTATCCGCCGCAAGTCAGGTAAATCGGCTGGTGCCAAATAAGTAAAATAAGACTCACTATGTTTTCAAAGCAACAAAGAAGGAATAAAATCAAGGCACGCATCCGCGGCAAGATATCAGGCACCGCCCAGCGTCCCCGCATGACCGTGTTCCGCTCCAACAAGCAGATTTACGTGCAGCTCATCGACGACCTCAGCGCCACCACCTTAGCGGCAGCTTCATCCAAGGGCATCGACGAAGGCACCAAGTGTGAAATAGCAGCCAAGGTGGGCGAGGACATCGCTAAGAAGGCCCTCGCCGCCGGAGTGACCGAAGTGGTGTTCGACCGCAACGGCTACCTCTTCCATGGCCGAGTAAAATCATTGGCTGACGCCGCACGCAAAGGCGGCCTTAAATTCTAAAAGAATATGGTAAACAAGAATAACAGAGTAAAGACTACTACCGACCTTGAGCTCAAGGACCGCCTGGTGGCCATCACCCGCGTCACCCAGGTGACCAAGGGTGGCCGCTCATTCACCTTCGCCGCCATCGTAGTGGTAGGCAATGCG